>NZ_JBHWUI010000006.1:0-15882 GCF_042737525.1 Kitasatospora sp. NPDC059973
CGCCCCGACACGGGGGCGGCCGCCGCCTGCGGCGTTCCCCGGTCGGGGGCCGGTGCGGGCGTCATGTCGGTGTGACCTGGTAGTACTGGGAGCGATGAGCAGCACGCAGGGGAGTGACGAGGCCGGGGCGGCGCCGGAGCAGCTTGCCTTCATCCGGGAGACGGTCCGCCGGGCCAAGCCCCGGACGTGGCACGGCGCCAAGCGGGCCGAGCACCTGCCGGTGGCCCGGGTGGTGGTCGACAAGGGCGTCCTGACCATCGACAAGTTCTTCGACTACGAGGTGCCCGCCGCGATGGCGGACGACGCCCGGCCCGGCGTCCGGGTGCGGGTGCGCTTCGGGGCGCGGGTGGTGAAGGGCCAGCGCGAGGGCGGGGAGCTGCACGACGGGTTCATCGTCGAGCGGCTGGAGAAGAGCGACTTCCCCGGTCCGCTGGCGCCGCTCGCCCAGGTGCTCTCGCCCGAACCGGTCCTCACCCCGCAGCTGCTCCGGCTCTGCCGCACCGTCGCCGACCGGTACGCCGGCACCCTGGCGGACGTCCTCCAGCTGGCCGTACCGCCCCGGCACGCCAAGGCCGAGGCCGAGCCCTCGCCGCCGCCCGGCCCGCTGCCCGGGGCACCGCAGCCCGGCGGCTGGTCCCGCTACCCCGCGGGGCCCGACTTCCTCGCCGCGCTGGCCGCCGGCGGCCAGCCGCGCGCGGTCTGGACGGCGCTGCCCGGTCCCGGCTGGCCCTACGAGATCGCCCGGGCGGTCGCCGCCACGCTGGCGAGCGGGCGGGGCGCGCTGGTCGTGCTGCCGGAGGGCCGGTCGGTGGCGCGGGTCGACCAGGCGCTGACCGAGCTGCTGGGCGACGGCATGCACGCGACCCTGGCGGCCGACCTCGGCCCCCGCGAGCGCTACCGGCGCTGGCTCACGGTGAGCCGCGGCTCGGTGCGCGCCGCCATCGGCACCCGCGCCGCCATGTTCGCGCCGGTGCACGACCTCGGGCTGGTGGTCGTCTGGTCGGACGGCGACAGCAGCCACAGCGATCCGCGCAGCCCGCACCCGCACGTGCGGGAGGTCGCGCTGCTGCGCGCGGCGGAGGAGGGCGCCGGCGTCCTGCTCGGCGGGCACGCCGTCACGGTCGAGGGCGCGCAGCTGGTCAGCACCGGCTGGGCCCGGCCGCTGGTGGCCGACCGGGAGACCGTCCGGCAGGTGGCGCCGAGGGTCCGTACCGTCACCGACCAGGACCAGCACCGGGACGCCGCCGCCCAGGCCGCCCGGCTGCCCTCGGTGGCCTGGGAGGTGGCCCGGGAGGCCCTGGCGAGCGGCGGCCCCGTGCTCATCCAGGTGCCGCGCCGCGGCTACGTGCCCCGGCTGTCCTGCGGGAACTGCCGCACGCCCGCGCGCTGCCGCCGCTGCGAGGGCCCGCTGGAGGCCTCGGCCGCCGACGCGCCGCTGCACTGCGGGTGGTGCGGGGAGGGCGCGGCCGACTGGCACTGCCAGGAGTGCGGCTCGTTCCGGCTGCGGGCCCAGGTGATCGGCGCCCGGCGCACGGCGGAGGAGCTGGGCAAGGCGTTCCCGCGCATCCCGGTCCGGACCTCCGGGCGGGACGCGGTGCTGGCGACCGTCCCGGCCGAGCCCGCCCTGGTGATCTCCACCCCGGGCGCCGAGCCGGTGGTGGAGGGCGGCAGCGGCTACGCGGCCGCCCTGCTGCTGGACGGCTGGGCGCTGCTCGGCCGCCCGGACCTGCGGGCCGGCGAGGAGACGCTGCGGCTCTGGCTGACCGCCGCCGCGCTGGTGAAGCCGTCGACGGAGGGCGGCGCGGTGGTCGTGGTGGCCGAGCCGACCGCGCGGCCGGTGCAGGCGCTGGTCCGCTGGGACCCGCTCGGCCACGCCGGGATGGAGCTGGAGGAGCGGGCGCAGCTGCACTTCCCCCCGGTGTCGCGGATGGCCTCGGTCAGTGGCAGCCCGGCGGCGGTGGCGGATCTGCTCGGGCTGATCCGGCTGCCCTCCGAGGCGGATGTGCTGGGGCCGGTGCCGGCGCCCGCGCTGCGGGGGGAGGAGCAGGAGCGGGCGCTGTTGCGGGTGCCGCCCGGGCAGGGCGCGGCGCTGGCGACGGCGCTGAAGGCGGCGCAGATCGCGCGGATCGCGCTGCGGACGCCGGAGGCGGTGAAGGTGCGGATCGATCCGACGGACATCGGGTGAGGTCCGGGGGCGGTCGGGTGGTCCGGACGGTGTCGGCCGGGTCTCGGGTGGCTTCGGCGGGTGTGGGCCGGGTGTGGGCCGGGTGGTTCAGGTGGTTTCTCGGCGTCGGCCGGGCGGGGCCCGTGCGGTTCGGCGTGATCGGCCGGACCGCACGGGCTGCCGTCGGGCTCAGCCGCGCAGCGGGATGCCGGGGCGGTCCAGGGCGCCCCGGTCGTGGGTAGGGCGGTCGTGCGCCGCCGCGCGCTCCAGTACGGCCCGGTCGAGGGCGCTGCGGTCCAGGCCGCCCTGGCGGGCCGCCGGGACGGTCGCGGCCAGTCCGGTCGGGGCGGGAGCGGCGGCCGGCAGCTCCTCGGAGCGGTCCGGCCGGGTCGGACCCGGCACCCCCGGGACGCCGCCGGCCGGCACCCCGCCGGCCGCCAGCAGCTCGCTGGTCGGCCGGCGCATCCCGTAACGCCGGTGCACCGCCTGCTTGGTGACCCCGAGGGCCGAGCCCACCGAGTCCCAGGAGAAACCCAGCGCGCGGTCGAACTCGACCGCCGCCGCGACCAGCGTCTCCACGCTCTCGCGCAGCTCCTGCGCCAGCCGCACCGTCGGCGCGGGCGCCCGCCCGTACACCACGAACCCGGCCGACGTACTGGGGCGGCGCGGACGGTAGACGTTGCCCAGCTGGGCGGTGAGCGTCCGCAGCGCGTCGACCTGCCGCCGGACCCGCTCGATGTCCCGCACCAGCAGGTGCAGGCTCGCCCGCGCCCGGGCGTCGTGATTGATCTGCTCGGCCATGGCCTACGTGCCACCTTCCGTACGGTTCAGCTCGGCCGGAACGTGATGTCCCGCGCGTTCCGGCCCCGGTCAATCTCACTTGACCAACGCCGGACCGCCCGCCGGGGTCACGCAGCCGGGCCGACTCGGGATATGCCAGAACACGGTGCCGGGAGCCGAAGGCCTGCGCGGGAGCGGTGCGGAGGGGCGGGCGGTGCCGCGATCCGATTGCATAGACTTGGCCGGTGGTCGGCCCGTCGGGCGGTCGTGGGCGGGTCGGTGACCGGTCCGTGGTCCGGACTCCCGGGGGCCCGTCCGTGGCACGCCGAACGCCCGAAACCCGAACGCCGAAGTACCGCACCTCCCGCACCTCCCGCACCTCCCGCACCTCCCGCACTCCTCAACTCCCGCACTCCTCAACTCCCCGACGGACAGGAGCCCGTACGCCGTGGCGATCCAGCCGATCCGCATCTTCGGTGACCCCGTCCTGCGGGCCACCGCCCAGCCGGTGACCACCTTCGACAAGGAACTGCGCAACCTGGTCCGGGATCTCACCGAGACCATGCTCGACGCCCCCGGTGCCGGTCTGGCGGCTCCCCAACTCGGCGTCTCCCTGCGGGTGTTCACCTACCACGTGGACGGCGTCACCGGGCACCTGATCAACCCCGACCTGTCGCTGACCGAGGAGGAGCAGGACGGCCCCGAGGGCTGCCTCTCGCTGCCCGGCCTGCGCTACGACACCAGGCGCGCGTACGGCGTGGTCGCCAAGGGCTTCACCATGTACGGCGATCCGGTCACGGTCGAGGGCACCGAGCTGCTCGCCCGCTGCATCCAGCACGAGACCGACCACCTCGACGGCATCATCTTCATCGACCGCCTCGACCGTGAGCGGCGCAAGGAAGCGCTGAAGGCGATCCGCGAAGCGGACTGGGGCGAGGGCCCCGCGCCCGTCGTCCGGGTCTCCCCGCACAGCACCTTCGGCTCCGCGCGCTGACCACCACCCCGGTCGCCGCTCCTACGGAATTCCCGCTACCAGAAAGGCCCTTGATGCGCCTCGTGTTCGCCGGCACCCCCGAGGTCGCCGTTCCCGCCCTGGACGCCCTGCTCGCCTCCGACCGGCACGAGGTCGTCGCGGTGGTCACCCGCCCCGACGCCCCCGCCGGACGCGGGCGCAAGCTGGTCGCCAGCCCCGTAGCCCAGCGCGCCGAGGAGGCCGGGATCGAGGTCCTCAAGCCGGTGAAGCCCAGCGACCCGGAGTTCATCGCCCGCCTCACCGAACTCGCCCCCGACTGCTGCCCGGTGGTCGCGTACGGCGCGCTGCTGCGCCCCGGCGCGCTGGAGATCCCCAAGCACGGCTGGGTCAACCTGCACTTCTCGCTGCTCCCGGCCTGGCGCGGCGCCGCCCCCGTGCAGCACGCGGTGCTGGCCGGCGACGAGGTCACCGGCGCGTCCACCTTCCTGATCGAGCAGGGCCTGGACTCCGGTCCGGTCTACGGCGTCATCACCGAGGAGATCCGCCCGGCCGACACCAGCGGCGAGCTGCTCGACCGGCTCGCGCACTCCGGCGCCCGGCTGCTCGCCGCCACCATGGACGGGATCGCCGACGGCTCGCTGCACGCCGTCCCGCAGCCCGCCGAGGGCATCACGCTCGCGCCGAAGCTCACCGTCGAGGACGCCCGGATCGACTGGGCCCACCCCGCCCTGCGGATCGACCGCGTGGTCCGCGGCTGCGCCCCAGCCCCCGGCGCCTGGACGCTGTTCCGCGGTGAGCGGCTCAAGGTCTCCGGCCCGGTGAAGCTGCTGGCGGACGCCTCCGCGCTCGCCCCCGGGGAGCTGGCCGTCGGCAAGAACAGCATCCGGGTCGGCACCGGCAGCCACGAGATCGAGCTGGGCGAGGTGCAGCCGCAGGGCAAGAAGCCGATGCGCGCGGCCGACTGGGCCCGGGGGGCGCGGATCGAGTCCGGCGAGCGCTTCGAGGACGCCGCGCGCCCGTAGGACGGCGCTTCCGCCGGACGGCGCTTTCGCGCCGGATGCCGTGCCGCCGGTCCCGCCTCGCCCGGGCGGGGCCGCCGGGCCCGGCGCGGGAGCGGTGCGGCGCCGGTCCGGGGTCCGGCACGGGCCGGGGCCGGGGTGTACCTTCGGACGAGTCTCCCCGGGCGACGAGTCTCCCCGGACCATGGGGAATACTGTTCGTTCGATAACCACCGCAGCACTTTGAGGCACCTTTGAGCACTCCCAGCGCCGGCCGCGCGCCCCGTCCGCACCGTCGTCCCAAGAAGGACCCGGCGCGCATCGTCGCGTTCCGCGCCCTGCGGGCCGTCGACGAGCGCGACGCCTACGCCAACCTGATCCTGCCGTCCCTCCTGCGCGAAGCCGAGCAGAAGGGCATGGACCGGCGCGACGCCGCCCTCGCCACCGAGCTGGTCTACGGCACGCTGCGCCTCCAGGGCACCTACGACGCCGTCATCGCCGCCTGCATCGACCGGCCGCTCAGCAAGGTCGATCCGCCGGTCCTGGACGTCCTGTCGCTCGGCGCCCACCAGCTGCTCACCACCCGCATCCCCAGCCACGCCGCCGTCTCGGCGACCGTCGAGCTGGCCCGGGTGGTCCTCGGCGACGGCAAGGCCAAGTTCGTCAACGCCGTCCTGCGCCGGATCAGCGCCCACGACCTGGACGCCTGGATCGCCAAGGTCGCCCCGCCGTACGAGAAGGACGCCGAGGACCACCTCGCCGTCGTCCACTCGCACCCCCGCTGGGTGGTCGCCGCCCTCTGGGACTCGCTCGGCCGCTGGCAGCCCGACGCCTCCGACCGCACCGCGATCGAGGAGCTGCTGCGCGCCGACAACGAGCGCCCCGAGGTCACCCTGGTCGCCCGCCCCGGCCGGATCGCCGTCGCCGACCTCGCCGAGGCGCTGCCCGAGGCCGAGCCCGGCCGCTGGTCCCCGTTCGCGCTCCGGCTCGCCGAGGGCGGCGACCCGGGCGCGCTCCCGGCCGTCCAGGAGAACCGTGCCGGCGTCCAGGACGAGGGCAGCCAGCTGGTCGCGCTCGCCCTGGCCGCCGCGCCGCTCGACGGCCCGGACCGGGTCTGGCTGGACGGCTGCGCCGGCCCCGGCGGCAAGGCCGCTATGCTCGCCGCCCTGGCCGCGCAGCGCGGCGCCGCCCTGGTGGCCAGTGAGAAGCAGCCGCACCGGGCCCGGCTGGTGGCCCGCACGCTGGAGGGCAACCCCGGCCCGTACACCGTGATCGCCGCCGACGGCACCCGCCCCGCGTGGCGCGCCGACAGCTTCGACCGGGTGCTCGTGGACGTCCCCTGCTCCGGCCTCGGCGCGCTGCGCCGCCGCCCCGAGGCGCGCTGGCGCCGCCGGCCGGCGGACGTCGCCGCCTTCGGCCCGCTCCAGCGCGACCTGCTGCGCGGCGCCATCGACGCCACCCGGATCGGCGGCGTCGTCGGCTACGCGACCTGCTCGCCGCACCTCGCCGAGACCCGGGCCGTGGTGAACGACGTGCTGCGGGAGCAGGGTGGCCGGGTCGAGTGGATCGACGCCCGCCCGCTGCTGCCCGGCGTGCCGTCGCTGGGCGAGGGCCCGGACGTCCAGCTCTGGCCGCACCTGCACGGCACCGACGCGATGTACCTGGCGCTGCTGCGCCGGACGGCGTAGCCGGGAGGCGGGGCAAGGAGGGCCGGTCGCGGGTGCGGCCGGCCCTCCGGCGTCTGCCGGGGGCCGGTTCGTCAGGGCGTCGCGAGTGCGGCGAGGAGTGCGGCGGCCTGGTGGCGGAGCCGGTCGAGCGGGAGGTCGTCGCAGTACAGGTCCGCACCGGGGACGCTGAAGGAGCCGAACCGGTGCACCGCTTGGTAGGCGAGGTACGGGCGGTGGCCGGCGCGGAGGTCCAGGCCGCACGCGAGGGTGGCGAAGTGGCCCTGGTCGCCCTCGCTGTCGGGGGCGGCGAGGTACCACTCGGCCTCGAACGGCTCGGGGCCGGACGGCAGCTCCACGAGGGCTCGGGCCAGCGCGCGGACGTCGTCGGCCGTGTCGAACAGCAGCGACTCGGACACGTACGGGGAGGCCGCGAGCAACTCCCACCCGGCAGGGGTGCGGTGGACGGCGAGCGTGGAGGTGCCCTCGGCGGACGTCCAGTGGCAGAGCAGTGGCGGGTCGGTCAGGTCCATCCGGTCCGTCCGGTCTACTCGGTCCATCGGGGGCCTCCGGGGCGGGGCGGTGCGGCGTGGGTGAGGACGGCGGTGCCGTGGGCGCCGGGTGCGCCGGTCAGGAAGGGGCCCGACTGGGTCAGCAGGTCAGCGTTCCCGGTGCCCAACAGATGGGACGACCCGGTCATGATCCGCTCAGGCGGACGGCGGCGGGTCGGTGGTCAGGGGGCGGTCGGTGAGGCCGGTGCCGCCGAGGCGGGTGGTCAGGCCGGCGAACAGGGCGATGTCGTCCGGGCTCCAGGAGGGTGCGGCGAACAGCTCGTCGGCGACGCGTTCGGCGGTGGCGCGGATGTCCCGGAGCAGGGTGCGGCCGGTGTCGGTGAGCGCCGCGTAGGCGACCCGGGCGTCCCGGGCGTCCGGCTCGCGGGTCACCAGGCCGATGCGCTCCAGCGGGGCGAGCCCCCGGGTGACGCCGGAGGCGGTGAGGCCGAGCGCCTCGGCGAGGTCCACCCGGCGCATCCGGCCGCCGGGCGCCTGGCCCAGCCGGAGCAGCAGGGTGAAATCGGCCAGGCTGACCCCGTGCAGGCCGCTCAGGCTCGCGTCGAACCGCCGTACCAGGGCCGCCTGGGCCCGGACCAGGCGCAGGGCCGCGTCCAATGTGGAACTCATTGCCACCTCCTTGACTGCTCAAGTATAGCTGCGGATTGAGCCGTCGAGGAGGTGGCGGAGCGGGGGGTGCGGGACCGTGCGGGGTGGGATCAGGCGGTGCGGGCGGCTCGGCGCTGGCGCTTGCCGACGGCCGCCTGGGAGAGGTCCTCGGCCTGCGACCGGAGGTTCTTGTAGCCGTAGCCGTGTTCGTCGAGCCAGGACTTCGCCGCCCCCTCGGCCCGGTCGGCGGCCTCCAGGATGTCCTCCTCCGCCTCGCCCGAGTCCAGGAAGCGGAAGGTGAAGGCGGGGCGCGAGGCGAGGTCGTAGCTGAGGTGCCCCTCGGGCGTGAACGACGCGTACAGCACGTCGTGTTCGGCCGCGCGGGCGAGGAGTTCGGCGTGCTGGTCGGCGTCGAGGCCGTCGAAGGAGCCGCGGACGGTGACGCGGAAGGTGCGAGTGGTCATCCCTCGACCCTAGCCATCGGGGCCGGTCCGGTTCCACCGCGTTTCGCCGGTGATCGGGCCCGGGGCACCGGGTGGGACCCCCACCCGGTGCCCGCGGGGCTCAGGCCTCGCGCAGGGCGGCCTCGGCCGGCGCGGTGCCGTCGGGGCCGGCGGGGGCCGGCGCGGCGGGCTCCGCGTCGTCGGCGCCGCCCAGCGCGGGCCAGCGGATCTGCGTCGCGCAGAGCGAGACGACGGCGGCGGACGCGGCCACCGCGGCCATGCCCCACACCAGGCTGCTGCCGTTGGCGATGAAGCCGATCACCGCCGGCCCCGCGAGCAGGCCCGTCGTCCCGGTGGCGGCGACCAGCGCCAGCGCGTCCGAGCCCTGCCGGGCGGCGGCCACGTAGATGCACGGGGTCACGGCCGCGACGCCCAGCCCCACGCAGGCGAATCCGAGCAGCGTCGGCACCACGCCGCCGGCCAGCAGCGCGAGCGCCAGGCCGCCGCCCGCCAGCAGGCTGCCGAAGCGGACGATCCGCCCGTCGCCGAAGCGGGTGCGCCAGCCGTCGGCGAAGATCCGGGCCGCCACCATCATGACCGAGACGACGGCGATGCCCAGCGGGGCCAGCTGGGGCGCCGCGTTGACGACGTCCTTCAGGTAGAGGGCCGACCAGTCGTTCATGGCGCCCTCGGTGATGGTGCCGAACACCATCGCCAGGCCCATCCAGATCGTCACCCGCGAGGGCAGCGTCAGCCCGCGCCGCTTCTTCGGCGCCTGCGGCTCGGCGGCCTCCGGCGCTTCCGCGGCCGCCTTCTGGTCATCCGTCAGCATGCCCGTCTGGGCGAGCCCGAGGAGCAGCAGGAGGACGACGGCGGCGAGGCCGAAGTGCACGGACAGGGTGGTGGTGAAGGCGTTGACGCCGGAGGCGAGCAGGGCGGCGAGCAGCGAGCCGGCGCTGAAGGTGGCATGCAGCCTGGACATCGCCGTCCGCCGGTACGTGACCTCCAGGGCGGCGCCCTGCGCGTTCATCGCGACGTTCAGGCAGCCGACCGCGATGCCGTCGAAGCAGGCCACCACCAGGGTCACCGGGTAGTTGGGCGCCACGGTGAGCCCGAGCAGCACCAGGCCCAGGGCGAGCGCCGACAGGGTGGCGAGCAGCCGTGAACCGAGCCGCTTCATCAGCGCCGCGACCAGCGGGAAGGACACCGCCGCGCCCACCCCGCAGACCATCAGCAGCAGGCCGAGTTCGGCCTCGCTCAGGTCCAGCCGGCTCTTCAGCGCGGGCAGGCGGGAGACCCACGTCGCGTACTGGAAGCCGAGGAAGCAGAACAGGGCCGCGATGGCCAGTTGGGCTCGGCGGTAGTCGTCGCGCAGGCGGAGCATGTTCATCGAACCACTTCGTCTTTCAGGGGCGACCCGGGGAACGGGCCGTGGGGGTGCCGCGGCGCCCCGGAGCCGGCTGCGGCGAGCAGGTCCGTGGGGGTGGGAGCCGCCGGGAGGGGAGGCGCGGCGGGGGGAGCCGTGCGCAGGGACATCGACATGTAGACCGCCTGGGGGCCGTAGCTCGCCGGGAGTTCGACCTCCGGCTCGGCACGGTAGCCCAGCGGGGCCCAGAGGACCTCGCTGCCCCGGACGGCCACCAGCGAGATGGTCTCGAACCGCCGCAGCCGGGCCGTTCGCGCGAGGTGGCCGAGCACCAGGGGCGCGAGCCCCCGGCCGCGCAGCTCCTCGGCGATCACCAGGTCGTGCGCGTGCATGTTGGTGGACCGGACGCCCGCGGCCTCCGGCCGGCTCAGGTCCGGGCACGCGTGGAGCGGGTAGGGCAGGGCGAGCAGGTAGCCGCCGAGGCGCCCCCGGTGCTCCACCGCGAAGCAGGTGGTGGGCGAGGCCCGGCCCCGAGACTCCAGCGCCGCCCGCCCCTCGGACAGACCGCTCGCGCTGTAGGCGCGGGCCTCCAGTGCCACGACCTCGTCCCAGTCGTCGGCGGCCAGCAGTCGGACGCGGACGCCCTCGGCGATCTCGTCGGCCATCATGCGGGACCTCCTTCGGAGACGGGAACGTGGGTGAGAACGGGGGCAGGGGCAGGGGCAGGGGCGGGGCGGCCGGTGCGGTCGGTCCGGCGGACGCAGGTGTACGGGAGCGGCTCGAACCCGTTGAAGCCCTGGGTCGTGTACGCCGTGGCGTAGGCGCCGCAGGAGAAGATCCAGACCGGATCCCCGGAGGCGGCGGCCGCCGGTACCGCGACGAGGCCGTCGTCGTCGGTGTACGCGTCGTCGCTGTCGCAGGTCGGGCCCGCGACGACGGCCGGAAGGTAGCCGCCCTCGGTGGCGGAGTCCCGCGGGTGGGTGGGGAACTCCATCCGGTACTGCAGTTCGTCCATCTCGTACAGGCCGTTGAACTTGCCGCAGCCCAGGTAGAGCCAGTGCTGCCGCTCGCCGTCGAGCTGCTGCCGGGAGGTCAGCCGGGCGACCTGGGTCCGGATGGCGCCGTGGTCCGCGACCAGGTGGCGCCCCGGCTCCAGGAGGAAGTCCAGCGGTGCCGCCGACACCTCCCGGAGTCGCTGCATGCCCTCCCGGAGTACGGCGAACATCTTGTCCACCGGCGGGTCGAGCGGCCTGCCCCGCTTGTCGAGGACGCCGAGGGCGGGCAGGCCGCCGCCGAGGTTGACGTGGTCCAGCAGGATGCCCCGCCGGTCCAGCTCCTCGACCACGGCGGTGAGCGAGTCCAGCGCGCTCTGCCAGGCGTCGGAGGTCATCTGCTGCGACCCGACGTGGACGGAGAGCCCCGACGGGGTCAGCCCCGCCGCGCGCGCCGCCTCCAGGACCAGGACGGCGTCCGCCGGTGAGCAGCCGAACTTCCGGCTCAGGCCCCAGAGCGCGCCGTCCCCGGTGGTGGCGACCCGGCAGAACACCCGGGCACCCGGGGCGTGGACGGCGAGCGCCGCGACGTCCTCCAGGCTGTCCGTCGCGAAGTCCCGGACGCCGAGCCGGTACGCCTCGGCGATGTTGCGGTCGGACTTGATGGTGTTGCCGTAGTGGATCCGCTCGACCGGGACGCCGGTGCGCAGGGCCTGGGCGATCTCCTGCGGGCCGGCCGCGTCGAAGCCGGCGCCCAGCTCCGCCAGGTGGGCGAGGACCTCGTCCACCGGGCACGCCTTCATGGCGAAGCGGACGGCGATGCCCGGCAGTTCGCGCAGCAGCGCCGTGTACTGGCCCTCGATCCCGTCCAGGTCGTAGTAGATCCGGTCGTCGGTCGCGGCCGCCAGGGCGGCGCGCAGAAGTGTGTTCTCAGACATCGTCGATAGCTCCAGGCCCGGTCAGCGGGCCAGCTGCTCGGGGCCGGTGGCCTTGCACGCCCGCACCAGCGGACCCCACGCCCCGATCAGCAGTGCGAAGTCCTCGGTGTCCGCCTGTGCCTCGTCGAGCAGGCGGTCCCGCAGGGTGAGCAGATGGTCGGCGAACTCGGCGTACTTGCCGCCGAGTCGGCGGTAGGCGCCGTCCAGGACGGACAGCCGGCGGACGTTCTCCGCCCGGTCCGTCCCGATGCTGCGCCGGACGGAGTCGGCGATCACGGCGACCCGTACGCGGTGCTCGTCGTCGAGCAGCGCACCGCCCGCCGCCTCCATGTCGAAGTACACCGGGTAGAGGTAGAGCATCGACAGCAGGAACTTGGTGAACCGCAGCTGGTAGGCGGTGAACCCGGCGCCCGTGCGGCGCTCGGGGGTGTAGTAGTTCACGATGTGCCGGTTGTGCACCACGCCGGGCAGGGTGGCGTCGCGCACCACGTGCAGGAGGAAGTAGTCGCTGCCGATGGTGTCGGTCGCGGACGGCAGCGGCAGGCGCTCGTACACCGCGTGGTCGAAGCCGATGTTGCACATGTCGACCCGCCAGATGTCCGGGAGGTCCAGGACGGCGCGGTCCTCGGTGAACGGGTCGGTGCCGCCTCCGACGAAGGAGTCGTCGACGAGCTCCCGCTTCTCCTGCTCCGACGCCCCGGCCGGCGCCCAGAGCGCGACGACCTCGTCGTAGACGGCCGGGTCCAGCTCGCGGATCTCGCCGATGTCGACGGAGAGTTCACCGACGAAGGAGCCGCCGACCATCGCCACCGGCTTCTCGGCGTGCGCCGGGTCGAGGGCGTTCTCGGTGACGCCGGCCGCCGCGTCGGCCGCCCGCTTCCCGAGGGACAGCAGCTCGTGGTGGATCGGGAAGACCGGCTTCCCGTCCAGGACCTGGTAGTGGCTGTCGGAGTCCCGGCGGTGGACGGAGCGGCAGCCGAGGGCGGCGGCGATCAGGAACGCCCGGTTGGTGCAGGCGCCGTAGGAGACGGCGTCCGGCAGCATCAGGTCGAGCACCCGGGCCGGCTCGGCGACCGCGGCGGCGTCGATCACCCGCCGCAGGAACGTCCGCTGCCGGGCTTCGTCGAGGTGGTGCACGACCACGCCCGCCGCCCCGGGCAGCGCTTCCACGGCCTTGGCGTGGACGGCGAACGTCGGCTCGTCGGAGGAGTCCAGCACCAGCAGGTGCACCTCGACGCCGAACCGAGCGGCGGCGTAGGCGGCTTCCTCGCCGATGGACGCGATGGTGTCGGCGCAGGCCCGGTTGGTGGGGAGGGCCAGGCAGATCCTGTCCACGCCGGCGGCCCGGTTCACGCGTCGCCGTCCGGGGTGCCGCGTCGGGCGGTGTTCGGCTCAATGTTCGGTTCGGCCCCCGGTTCGGTGCGCTGCCCGGCGTGCCAGGACTCCAGGCCCAGCAGTTTGGCGCCGAGGTCGCTCAGCCCGGCCTTGCCGTAGCGCAGCGACTCGTGCTTCCGCGGGTCGCCCACCAGCGTCTTGTTCCACGTCGGGGTGGAGAGGTCGCGCCAGGAGGCGATCCGCGAGGCCTTGAGCTCCTCGTGCTCCTCCAGGGCCGGCATCATCGAGAGGTACTGGACCGCCCGGACGCCCTGCTCCGAGGTGTTGCGCGCCACGCCGTGGGCGAGCAGGCCGTTCCAGATCAGCAGGTCGCCGGCCTTCAACTCGGGGCGCACGACCGGGAACTCCGTACGGTCGACGGCGGGCCGGATCGGGTCGCGGTCGGCCGGCTGAGCGGCCTGCCACTGGTTGAACCGCCGGAACAGCTCGGGGTTGCACTGGAAGCCGCCGTGGTCCGGCCGGGTGTCGTTGAGCGCGATGATCCCCTGGACACGCTGCGGCAGGATGCCGAGCGTGGTGTCGACGTCCCAGTGCAGCTCGATGTCGAAGCCCTTGTCCGTCGCCTCGATCAGCGCGCGGTCACGGTTGCCGACGTTCGGCGGGTTGAGGTTGAGCCGGTCCAGCGTCACCCAGAGCTCTTCGCAGTCCCAGACGTCGACGAACGCGTCGTAGACCCGCTGCGCCTGGCGGCTGTCCCAGATCAGCTGGTGCTGGTAGGCCTCGACGAAGCCGTAGATGTGCAGGTGCTGGGCCAGTTCGTCGGCGAACTCCCGCTCCTCGTACCAGGTCTCCGGCCGCTCCGGGTCCAGGCCCTGGAAGTCCCAGGCGAAGTCCAGCAGCCGCTTCGCCGCCTCGGCCGGGATCGCCTCCCGGACGACGACGTAGCCGTACGTCTGCCAGAACGAGTAGTCCTCCTCGGAGAGCACGCGCAGCGGCCGCGCCTTCTCGATGTCCTTCAGCGGTGTCCTGGCGAGGTAGGTCTCGCCGTCGTTGCTGAAGTACGGGGTGTCGGAGGCGGCCCGATACAGGTATCCGTCAGGCTTCGGCATGCAATCACTCCAGAGGTCGGGAAACTACTGCGGCCGGGACGCAGCGCCGGTTCACGGGGCGGCTCCTGTGCCCGTACGCTCCGCCGTTCCCGTTCCGCCGCGCGCACGGCGGCATCGCCGCAGGGCGGCGTCGGAGGACGGCCGACCGGCGGCAACGCGTGCTCGGGCGCGGACGGTTCGGGGCGCGGTGGCCACGAACGGCCGGCGGCGGACGGCTCCTGGGAGAGCGCGGCCGAGGGCGCCGGTCGGGTGAAGGGTGAAGGTGGCGGGGGAGAGGGCGGAGGGTGGTTGATCGGGGTGTCGGGCGACGGGGCTTCGGACAGCGGGGAGGTTGCGGGTCTCGCGGTTCCCGGCGGCGCTCAGCGCGCGTGCGGTTCCCGCGGGGGTGGCGGGCCCGGTCGGGTCCTCGGGGCTGTCGCATCCGGGGACGGACCGCCCGTTTCCCGCGGGGACGGGGCCGGGATTCCTTCCTCCTTCTTGTGTTCGAAGCCCCCGACGCGTCGTTGACGCCCTCGGTGGACATGCGGCGGCGTCGGCCAACTCGCGTGTCCGGCACGGGGCATCGCCGGGACTTCCCACCTCGTCAAACTTGCTTCCCCTACGGTGGACTAGACCAACTTGTGGTGTCAACCCTTCTTCGGAGGAGGCTCGCCGCCGCCTTCGGGATCCGTGGGAACGGGCGGTGACCAGGCCGGAGTTGCGGCGGAGGAACGGCCTGCGCGGCCGGTGGCGACCCCTGCCCGAAGGCGCCGGGCGGTTGCCCTTTCGGGCAACCGGGGCATGAGCGGCCGCCGGGTCGGCGTTGGTGACGGGGATGGCGACGGCGCTGGAGCCAGTGGCGGGCCGGGGTGGGGCCGGGCCGGGAGCCGGCCTGTCCGGTGCCTAGCGGGCGTGGTCCTCGCGCCGGGCGTGGTCCTCCGACGGGCGGCCCTGCGCCGTGCCGGTCGGTGGCGCCGGGTGGCCGGCCGGGGTCTGCTGCGCCGTCCAGGCCAGCAGCAGTCGCAGGGCGTCCTCGGACGGGCTGCCGGGCTCGGGCGCGTAGGTGATCAGCGCCTGGGCCGGGTCGTCGGCCGCCCGCAGGGTCTCGTAGGCCAATTCGAGCGTGCCGACCACCGGGTGGTGGAAGCGCTTGACCCCGGACGTCTTGTCGCGCACCGGGTGTTCGGCCCACCAGGTGCGGAACTCCCGGCTCTTCATCGCGAGTTCACCGATCAGCTCGCGCAGTCGCGGGTCGTCGGGCCGGCGGCCCGCCTCCATGCCCAGATGGGCCACGTTCCCCCGCGCGCACTCGTCCCAGTCCGCGTACAGGGAACGGGACTCGGGGTGCAGGAAGGTGATCCTGGCGAGGTTGCGCGCGGCGGGTTCCAGGGCCGCGAAGTCGCCGAACAGCGCGCTCGCCGCCCGGTTCCAGGCCAGCACGTCCATCCGCTGCCCCATCACCAGCGCGGGCAGCTCCGGGAGGGACCGCAGGAGGGTCCGCAGCATCGGCCGGACGCGCTGCGGCTCCTCCGCCGCCGGCGCGGCCCGCCGCGTGGCGGCGGCCGGGCGGGCGATCCGGTGCAGGTGCCGGGTCTCCTGCTCCTCCAGGCGCAGCGCCCGGGCCAGCGCGTCGAGCACCGCGGGCGAGGCGTTGCGGACCCGGCCCTGTTCCATCCGGGTGTAGTAGTCGACGCTGACCCCGGCGAGTTCGGCGATCTCCTCGCGGCGCAGACCGGCGACCCGCCGCCGGGCGCCCGCGCCGGGCAGGCCGACCTCCTGGGGCAGCAGCCGGGCGCGGCGGGAACGCAGGAAGACGCCGAGGGCGGTCGGGGAACTCATGTGCCGATTCTGGCCGACGCGCCGCCGTGGTGGGGTGCGGGCTCGTAAAGATGGCCAACGCGCAACACAGCAAGGGGGCGACGTGGGGGTAAGGGGAGAGGGAGGTGTTCATTAAAAAAAAAAAAAAAAAAAAAACAAAAAC
>NZ_JBHWUI010000006.1:15892-105366 GCF_042737525.1 Kitasatospora sp. NPDC059973
GGTCCTGTCAGGACCAGGCACGACGATCGGCCGGCGCGGGGCGGTCGTGCGGGGGAACCGGTCGGTCGGCCCGGTCCGCTGCCGGGGCGTCGCCGGCCGGGCGGCCGTCGGCCCAGGTCAGGGTGGAGACGAGGGAGCGGAAGGCCGCCCGGTAGGTCCGGGGGCTGGTCCCCGTGTGGTGCTGGAAGTGGTGGCGCAGGTTGGCGGGCGTGCCGAGCCCCGTGCGGGTGGCGATGCGTTCGACCGGCTCGTCGCCGCGCTCCAGCAGGCGCTGCGCGAGCTGGATGCGCGCGCGGAGCAGGTACTGCAGCGGCGGCAGCCCGGTCTCGGCCCGGAAGCGCCTGGTCAGGCCGCGGACGGTGAGTCCGGCGTGGTCGGCGAGGTCGTTCAGCGTCAGCGGGCGGTCGAGGTGGGCCTCCAGCCAACGGAGCGTCGGCCCGAGCCGGGAGCCCCCGGGGTCCGGTGCGCGAGCGGTACCGGCGGTGGCCGCCGACCCGGTGGTGGCCGCCGGCCCGGCAGGCCCGTGCAGCTCCAGGAAGACCTGCCGCTCCGTCTCGATGGCGACCGGCTCGCCGTGGTCCAGGGTGATCAGCCGCAGGCAGAGGTCGACCCCGCCGAGCACCCCCGCCGCGCTGTGGAACGGCGCCGCGTCCGTGACCGAGCCCTCCGGATCGACCTCGATCCGGGGGTGGCGCGCGGCCAGTTCGGCGGCGTACCGGCGGCCGGTCGCGGCCCGCCGCCCGTCCAGCAGCCCGGTGGCGGCGAGGGTGAACGTCCCCGTCCCGATCGCACCGATCCGGCTGCCCCCGGCCGCCGCGGCCCGCAGCGCGTCGACGACCCCGGGCGGCGGCTCCGCGCGGAAACCGTCGTGGCCGGGCACCAGCACGGTGTCCGCACCCGCCAGCCCCTCCAGACCCCACGGTGTGTCGAGCCGGAACGGTGCCGGCGCCCCCGTCGTACGGAACCCGGGGCCCGCGCAGTACCGCACCTCGTACCCGACGTGCGGGTGGTGGCGCGCGGCGGCGCCGAAGGAGATCCCCGGCGCGGTGAGCTGGTGGCCCGGTACGCCGTCGAGGGCGAGGACAGCGATCACTGGCATGTCCAGAATTTAGCCGAGGGTGACATCGGAGCCGCTGTTCCGGGCGCGGGCCGGTGCGAAGGATGGGCGGTACGCGGCACCCGCACCGCCGGGGCGCCCGCGCCCACCTGATCCGAACACCCCGAAGCGCGCTCACGCGCACCCCGAACGAAGGACCTGCCATGCCCGCTTTCAGCTCCCTGGCCCGCCGAGCGGCCCGCGTCGCCACCGTCGCCCTGGCCGCGACGGTGTGCGCCACCGCCATGACCGGCAGCGCCGGAGCCATCGTCAACGGGACGGACGCCACCGGGCGCTACCCGTACATGGCCTCGATCCCGCTGACGGCCCCGACGCACGGCCTGCTCGACGGCGTCTGCGGGGCGACGCTGATCCACCCCCGGTGGGTGCTGACGGCGGGCCACTGCGTCGACACCCGGCCCGAGGTCGGCGTCGTCCTGGACGGCACCGTCCGGATCGGCTCGGACCGGCGCACGTCCGGCGGCACCGTGCGCACCATCGAGCGGACGATCACCCACCCCGGCTACGGGATCGGCACCGGTGGCGGCGGAGCCAACCAGGACGACCTCGCGCTGATCCGGCTGGACCGCCCGGTGAGCGAGCAGCCCGTCCGGATCGCCGACCGCGTCGCCCGGCCCGGCACGCCGACCCGGCTGCTCGGCTTCGGCAGCGTCGCCGACGTGGACACCCCGCAGCGGGCCGAGTTCGCGAACCGGCTCCAGCAGTTGGAGACCCGCCGGGGAGCCGTCGACGAGTGCGCCCCCGGGCGGGCGGGGTGGCTGCGCCTGTGCACGGTCAGCCAGGTGCCGGGCGCGATGGCCTGCTTCGGGGACTCCGGCGGCCCGCAGCTCCAGAAGGGCCGGGGCGGGCGCTGGGAACTCGTCGGCACCACCTCGGGGGACGGCGACACCGACCCGACCTGTTCGACCGGCCCGGGCCTCTACACCAGCGTTCCGGCGTACGCGGACTGGATCCGGCAGACGATCCACCAGAACGGCTGACCCCCGGCGGCGGCAGCACCCGGCGCTGCCGCCGCCCGGCCCCCGGCCGCCAGGGCAGTATGGGAACGCCGCCCCACCGGTCGCCGAAGAGTCGGAGAGAGCCGACCACGTGGCACGAACCGAGTTCTACGACGATCCCGGCGCGCCGGAGCCGAACCGGCTGGTGGTGGCGGCGTCGGCCGTGGTGACCGACGAGGACGGGCGCGTGCTGCTCCAACGGCGCACCGACAACGGCCTGTACGCGCTGCCGGGCGGCACGATGGACCTCGGTGAGTCGCTTCCCGGCGCCGCGGTCCGGGAGGTCCGCGAGGAGACCGGGCTCGTCGTCGAGATCACCGGGCTGGTCGGCACCTACACCGACCCCCGGCATGTGATCGCCTACTCCGACGGCGAGGTGCGGCAGCAGTTCAACGTCTGCTTCACCGCCCGCGTCACGGGCGGGGAGCTCCGGATCTCCGACGAGTCGACCGACCTGCGGTTCGTGGCTCCGGACGACATCGGGGACCTGCCGATGCACCACACGCAGCGGCTCCGGCTCCGGCACTACCTCGACCACCGGGCGACGCCCTACCTGGGGTGACCGCCGGGAGGGTGGCCACGCCGCCCCGGGCTTCGGGTACATTCCGGGTATGTCGGTCATCGCCGTCCTCGTGCCCGACGGGCTGCCCGGACACCACCTCACCACGCCGGGGCTGGTGTTCGGGACGGCGGCGCGTGAGCACCCGGGGGTCGCCTACGAGGTGCGGTTGTGTGCCGCGCCCGGGCCGGTCGGGATCGGGCTGCCGGCGCCGCTGGGCATCACCGTCCCGCACGGGCCGGAAAGCCTCGCCGACGCCGACATCGTGCTGCTGGCGGGGCGTGACGGCGCCCCGGCGGAGCCGCCGTCCGAGGTCCTCGACGTGCTGCGGGCCGTCGCCGCGCGGGGCGGCCGGATCGGCGCGATCGGCACCGGGGTGTTCACCCTCGCGGCCACCGGCCTGCTCGACGGCCGGCGCGCCACCACCGGTTGGCGGCACACCGCGGAACTGGCCCGGCGGCACCCCCGGATCGAGGTCGACCCGGTCGGCGCGGCGGTGGCCGACGGCCGCTTCCTCACCTCGGCCGGGATCTTCGGCGGGCTGGACGTCTGCCTGCACCTGCTGGCCCAGGACCACGGGGAGCGGACGGCCGGCGAGACCTCGCGGGAGCTCCTCACCCCCCTGCTGCGGCACGCGGACCGCGTCCAGGAAGGCATCGACCGCGAACTCGCCGACAGCGCGGGCCTCGAACCGACCCTGCGCTGGCTGAAGGCCCGCCTCCACCTCCCGCTGACCCCCGCCGACGTCGCCGCGCACGCCGGAATCAGCGTCAGCAGCCTCCACCGCCGGTTCCGCGCCCAGGCCGGCGTCAGCCCGCCGCAGTACCTGCTCCGGCTGCGCCTGGACCGCGCCCGCGAGCTGCTCACGGAGACCGACGAGCCGGTGGAACGGGTGGCGGCGCTGGCCGGTTTCGCGTCGGCCGCGAGCCTGCGGCAGCACTTCGCCCGGCTGACCGGCACCACGCCGCGCTCCTACCGCGCACGGCACCGGGCGGCCGCCGGGGCGCCCGCCCCCGGGTCTACCCCGTAGCCAGGACCCGCGCGAGCGCCGCCCGCCCGGCCGGACCCCAGGTCCGCTGCCCACCGGGGAGGCCGCGCTCCCCGGCCAGGCCGATGCCGATCAGGGAGAGGCAGCGCAGCAGCGCCCAGCCCCGTGCGCGCAGCACCGTCGCCGTGTCCACCTCGGCCGCGGTGGCCTCGGCGTAGGCGTCGAAGAAGCCGTCCGCCGCGCCTTCGGGCAGGAGCAGCCAGGCCGCCGCGAGGTCCGCCGCCGGGTCGCCGGCGCAGAGTTCGCCGAAGTCGAGCACGCCGGACAGCGTCCCGTCCGTGACGACGACGTTCGCCGGGTGGAGGTCGCCGTGCAGCCAGCGCGGCGGGCCCTCCCGGTCGGGCGCGGCGACGGCCTCCGCCCAGACCCGCCGGACGTCTGCCGCGACGTCGGCGGCGACGAGGTGGAACTGCGGCTCGAAGCCGCCGACGGCCTCCCTGGGCGGAGCGCCCCGGTTCGAACCGGGGAACGCCCCGGCGGGCGCCTCCCGGTGGAGCGCCGCGAGGAACTCCGCGAGCACGCCCGCCGCGTGGTCGCCACGCTCGATCGGCGCCCGGTCGGCCGGCTCGCCCGGGACCCAGCGCACCACGCTCCACGGCCGGGGGAAGAGCGCGGACGGCTCACCGGCCCGGACGTGGACCGGGATCGGCAGGGGCAGCCGCGGGGCCAGCACGGACAGCCACTCCCGCTCCTTGCGCAGCAGCTCCGGCGCCCGTTCCGTGCGGGGGATCCGTACGGCCAACTCCCCGCCGAGCCGCCACTGCTGGTTGTCCCACCCGGCGTCCACCCGGCGGATGTCCAGCCCGGCGAGGTCCGGGTGCTGCTCCCGCAGGAGTTCCCGCACCAAGGTCTCGTCGATCGCGAAGTCGGTCATGCGCGGCCCCGGGTTCCTGTGCTGTGGAGGGCCATTGTGCCCCGGGCGGGGGAGTCCGATCGCCTCGTTCGGGTGGTGTCGGGGCGATTCCCTGGCGGAGGTGGCGAGTTGGGTATTACCGTGCGGCCATGACCGAGCTCGTCCGCCGTCGTCACGTCGACTACGGCCGCCTGTCCAGCGCGAGTTGTCCGCTCGACCGCTGACGTACGGCCTGCCGCGCGCGCCTCTGCCGTGCCCCGCGCTGTCGCCGTCCGGTCCCCGTCGGTCGCCGCGGTCTCCGTGAGCGGGCCCGATGTCCCGAAGTGCCCGAGGCGGCCACGCCGTTCCGGCAGACCCGCCGGTGCCCCGCGCCCGGGCGCCTCCCGCGGTGAAACCCTGTCCTCACATGTCCTCGAATGTCCTGGAACGTCATCGAACGTCCTGAACATCCTGAACGTCCTCGAAGGAGACAGTCATGACCGAAGCCGGTGCCGCCACCGAGCACTACCTCCGCAACAACGCCGCCTACGCGGTCGACTTCCAGGGGCCGCTGCCGCTCCCGCCGGGCCGCCGGAGTGCCGTCCTGGCCTGCATGGACGCGCGGCTCGACGTCTACGCGGCGCTCGGGCTCGACGAGGGCGACTCGCACGTGATCCGCAACGCCGGCGGCGTCGCCACGGACGACGCGATCCGCTCGCTGGCGATCAGTCAGCGGCTGCTGGGCACGCAGGAGATCATCCTGATCCACCACACCGACTGCGGCATGCTGACCTTCGGCGACGATGCCTTCCGGGAGTCGATCCGGGAGGAGACGGGCATCAAGCCGCCCTGGGCGGCCGAGGCCTTCGCCGACCTGGAGGCGGACGTCCGGCAGTCCGCCGCCCGGATCCGGAACAGTCCGTTCGTCCCGAGGACCGACGCCCTGCGCGGGTTCGTCTTCGACATCGCGACCGGGAAGCTCGCGGAGGTGGTGCTGTAGCGGGGTGAGCGGTCCCGGTGCCCCGCCGTCGTGCCACGTCGCGCGGGCGGGGTGTGCACGTCGCGCGCGGAGTGTGCACGTCGCGCGGGCGGGGTGCCGGGGCCGTCACCAGGCCTGGGCGGCCAGCCAGTCGGCGATCGCGCCGCCGATCGCGTCGGGCCGGTCCTCGGGGGCGTGGTGCCCCGCCGGGCCGCAGTGCTCGACGGTCAGATGGCTGATGTGCTCCCGGCTCCAGGCGATCATGGCCTCGTCGATCAGCAGGGTCGGCGAGGAGTCGAAGGTCAGCAGCAGCTTGGGCACGTCCGTGCTGTCCGCGAGCCAGGCGCCGTAGGCGGTCATCCGGGCGACGACGTCGGCCGGCTCGCCGTCGATCGGCATCATGCGCGGCCAGGCGAGCAGCGGGCGCCGGCTCGCGGGGGTGGGGTAGGGGGCGCGGTACGGCCGGACGTCCGCCTCGGCGAGCGGGGTCAGCACGCCGCCCGTGAACGCGGTCTCGATGAGGACGTTCTGTTCGAGGACCAGTCGCTCGCCGACCCCGGGGTGCGGAACGCCTCGAAGCGGGCGCGGGCGGGCGCGGGGAGTTCCGCGGCTGCGAGGGGCTTGGGCATGGTCTCCAGCAGGACCACGCCCCGTACCCGCTCGGGATGGCGGGCGGCCCGGTCGAGGGCGAGTGCGCCGCCCCAGTCGTGGCCGACCAGGACGACGTCCCGCAGGTCCAGCGCGTCGAACCAGGCGTCCAGGTAGCGGGCCTGGTCGGCGAAGTCGTAGGCGATGTCGGGCTTGCCGGAGGCGCCCATGCCGATCAGGTCGGGGGCGAGGGCGCGGGCGCGGCCGGCGACGTGCGGGGTGACGCCGCGCCACAGGTGGGAGGAGGTCGGGTTGCCGTGCAGGAAGACCACGGGCGGGTGGCCCGGGCCGCTGTCGGTGCCGCCGGCGGGGGCGCTGTCCGTGTAGGCGATGTGGGAGTCGATGACGTCGACGGTGGGCATGGTCGGTTGGTCCTCTCGCGGTGCCGCGTGATTCGTTTGCCGCATTAACGTTCGTAGCACTAACGGTTTCGATACGCTCCCCACCGTATGTCGTTAGTGCGACTAACGCAATGAGTAGAATCAGGGCCATGGACACCCAGGGCGCCAAGGGCCCGACCCCGAGCCGGACCCCGACCCCGACGGGCGCCGCTGCCGCCGTCCGCGACGACGGCCCGGCCGACCATCCGGCGCCTGCCCGGGTGCGCGCGCTGCCGAGCAGGCTGCTGGCGATGAACGCGATGTACGCCGACCGCCTGGTGGGCGACGGCCTCGCCGCCGAGGGCGCCCGCAAGTGGCACTTCGTGGTCCTGGTCGCCCTCGCCGAGGCCGGCCCGGCCAGCCAGTCGACGCTCAGCCGGCGCACCGGCGTCTACCGCAGTGACATGGTCGCCGTCGTCAATGACCTCGCCGACCGCGGCTTCGTGGAGCGCACGCCCGATCCCGACGACCGCCGCCGCAACGTCGTCACGGTCACCTCGGAGGGGCGTGGCTATCTGCGCCGCCTCGACGCGATCGTCGACGCGGCGCAGGAGGAGCTGCTCGCGCCGCTGAGCGCCGCCGAGCGCGGCACGCTGACCGAGCTGCTGGCCAGGCTCCTGGACCACCACGCCAAGGTGGCGCCGCCCGCCGGCTGAGCGCGCCCCGGGCCCGGCCGGTCAGAGCAGGCCGAGGTGGTCCAGGGCGAGATAGGCCGCAGCGGCGTCGGTCAGCTCGCGTCCGCACCGAGACCAAGCAGGCCCCGGAGGACGAGAAGCGGCTGCGGAGGACCATCACCAAGCTCAAGGAGCCGGTTACCGACCTGACGGAGGAGAACACCGGGCTGAAGGGCCAGGTCACCCAGCTCGCCCTCGCGGGAGCCTTCCTGACCGGCGGTTGCGCAAGGCCGAGGAGCAGGCGCGGCTGCCCGACAACGTCCTGCGCTTCCCCAAGCACTGACCGGACCGGTCGACGGTCGGCCCGCTGGTCCCGGCAGCACCGCTGTCGGGACCAGTCAGGATCAGGCGGCGACGGTGAGCTCGCTGCGGGTCCGACGGAGGAAGTCGCGGACCGCTGTCTCGCGGCGCCAGGGGGTAAGAGCGGCGTTGAACTCGCGAACGTAGTCCTTGGCCCGGCTGGACTGGACGCGGGCGAGGATGTCGACGGCTTGGTTGCCGAGTTCCAGGCCCTGGTCGAGGTCCTTGCTCTGGAGGTGGGCGGTTCCGACGATCGCCAGGCGCATCCCGACCGAGCGGGTGAACACCCCGGGCTGCATGGCGGCAGCCTGAGCGTTCCAGGCCAGGGCCTCCTTGGGCTTCTCAAGATCGCGGAAGACCTCGGCGGCGTCGGCGGAGAGCCGGGCGTGGTGATAGAAGTCGATCCACGCCGGCTCGTCGGCGCGGTCGCGGGCTCGGTCGAGCAGTATCTCGGACGCCGCCAGAGCGGAGGCCGCCGCCTTCGCGTTGTCGTCGCGGGCATGGGCGCGGGCCTCGATGAGCTTGGTGAAGGCCAGCACCCGGGGGGCGGCCTGGCCGTTGGCGCGCGCGAAGGCGCCCTGGGTCATGTCGATGGCCTCGCTGGGGAAGCCCCGCAGCAGGGCCTGCATCGCCATGGTGGTGAGCACATAGCAGCCGAGCTGCACGTCGCCGCCGGCCCGGGCGAGGCGGAGGGCCTGGATGAAGTGGCGCTGGGCGACGTCGTGCTGGCCGATGTCGAAAGCGGTCCAGCCGGCCAGGCGGGACAGCTCGGCGGTCACCGAGAACAGCTCGCGGCCCACCTCGTCGGAGAACGTGCCGGACAGCAGCGGGGCGGCCCGGTGCTGGAGGCAGTCGGTGACGGAGTTTGCCTTCCAGCTGCCGCCGCCGTACTTCGAGTCCCAGCGGCGGGCCTCGTCGGCGGCGTCGCGGAGCTCGTCCAGGTCGGCCCGGCCGACGCGGGCGCCGCCGCGGTGGTCGGCACGGTCGTCGGCCGGGCTCACCAGCCACCGGGTCACCGGGGTCGTGAACGAGGCGACGGCGAAGCTGGATCCGGTGAGGAAGTCGCGGCGGTTCACGGAACTCCAGAACGAAGTGGCGACGCGCACGGCGTCGGCGGGCTCTCGCGGGAAATCCAACCCCACCGCGGCGCCCGGTGTCTCCGCATCCGCCATACCGATCTCCGCCAACTGCACGGGCCGGCCGAGCCGTTCGCCGATCGCCCGTGCAAGGAGCTTGGGCACCGGCCAGTCGGGGACCATGCCCCTGCGGCACCAGTTCGCGACCGAGGTATGCGTATATGTGGTGGTCAGCCCGGCCTCGTCGGCCAGCTGGTTCACGCGGTGGGCCAGCGACTTGTGGCTGGCGCCCTCGCATTGTTCGATCATCCGGGCCAGCGCGTCGTTCGGCGGCTTGGCCCGGCGGGTGGTCGACGCCACAGCGTCCCCCTCAATCCGTTCCCCGGCCGGGCACGGGGAGTCGTACTCGACTGGGCACGAGAATTCGTACGCCCGGCACCTGACGCCGGATCACCGAGGCAAGGGCGCCGCGAACGCCTTCCTCGCCACCAGAATCTCCTTCATCAACGCGATGGCAGAGCTCTGCGAGAAGACCGGCGCCGACGTCCGGCAGATCGCCCTCGCCCTGGGCTATGACCACCGGATCGGAGCCAAGGGCATGCGGCCCGGCCTCGGGTTCGGCGGTGGCTGCCTGCCCAAGGACCTGGCCGGCTTTACCCACCGCGCCGAAGAACTCGGCGCCGACACCGGTCTGCTCCGCCAGGTCGCGGCGATCAACCGGCGCCGGCGCGAGCACACCGTCGAGCTCGCCCGCGAGGCCCTCGGCGGCACCGTGACCGGCAAGCGGATCGCGGTCTGGGGCGCCGCGTTCAAGGCCCACACCGACGACATCCGCGACTCCCCGGCCCTCTCGGTCGCCGACGCCCTCCAGCGGGCCGGCGCCGAGGTCATCGTCCACGACCCCGCCGCGATGGAGAACGCCCGCAGGGCCTACCCCCAGCTCGACTACGCCGACGACCCCACCGGGGCCGTCACCGGCGCCGGGCCGCTGCTGCACCTGACCGACTGGACCCAGTACTCCGACGCCGACCCGGCCGACCTCGCCCGGCACATCGCCGTCCCCAAGGTCATCGACGCCCGCGGCAGCCTCGACGCGAACCGCTGGCGCGCGGCCGGCTGGACCTTCCGCGCCCTCGGCCGTCCCTGATCCGCACCGGCCACGCGGCTCATCCACAGACTCCCGGCCCGGCCGCCGCACACGGATGCACGGCGGCTGGGCACGGGCCTGGCACCATCCGAAACAAGAGATCAAGGAGGAGCACCATGAGTGACCCCCTCACCAGGTCGCGCGGCGCCGAGCTGCTGGCCGGCGCTCTCTCCGAGTTCGCGGCCGACCTCGCCGCCCCTCGTCCCGGCAGCGACGTCGCCTCCATTTCAAGACAGCGTCGCGACGCTGGACGGGCAGGACACTTACACCGTGAGGCGAGGCCAGCTCCTCCAGTGAGGGCGAGGTTGTGCAGCCTGGCTATTCCGAGCATCGCCGTGTAGACACTGCCGATCCCGACGCCGCCGTGATCACCAGCCACGTGAAGAGATCGTTCCACACCCGTGGACCTCGGAGAGCCGCGCATCAGCCTCAGCGGCTCTCCCGTGGCTCCAGGGAACCCACCTGTTCCATGCGCCGGATCTCCCGCTCTGCCGCTTCCAAGTGCCCGAGGTCGAGGGCCATCGCGGCACGCCCGGCGATGTAGAAGATGTCCTCGCGGATCCGACAGTCCAGCCCCGGTTGGCGGCACAAGGCCAGGAACCCCACCTCGAGACTGAGTTCGATGCGGCCCATCTCGTCCCGGACGTGGACCGGGAGTGCGGCGTGCCGGAGATCCTTGGCGTAGTCACGCGTCTGCCGGTCGGCCTCGTCAGGCCGGCCTTCCACGGGACGATAGGGGTGACCGGCCCACTCCGTGTCAGCCCACCAGACGAGTTCGTCCAGGCACTCCGAGGCGACCACCAAATCCGGGGGCGAGGCGGAGAAGGCCGCGTCGGCGCCGGCAACCAGCTGGGCGAGACGGCGTCGCGCGTCGTCGTCACCCGCCACGCACATCGCGACGAAGCCCGACAACACGTCGAGCCTGCGCGACACCTCCGCCCGCTGCCAGATCTCGTACAGTCCCGCCATCCACCATTCCCTCTCCACCGACCGCGTCTCCGCGCCCCGAACCCTACGACGCACCCCTGTCAGCCGGTCCAACGATTTTCCCGGGCTCAACGAACGAACCTCATGCAGGCTCGGTGCAGCGCGCGATCACGCGGCGAGTGCGTGGGCCCGCTGAGACCAAGCTGTCGCCTCGTCATACGGTGTGCCGGTCTTGAGGCAGCCGTGCAGAATGCCGACAAGCCGGTTGGCGAGTTGACGCAGGGCGACGTTGAATTCGATGCCGCGGGACCGTTGCTTCTCGTAGGAGGCCCTGGCACCGGCGGAGATCCGAAGTGCGGAGAAGGCCTGGGCGATCAGCGCGTCGATGAGCCGGTCGTTACGGACGTGCTTGGCGGTCACGACCTTCTTTCTGCCGGAGGCGCGGGTGATCGGGCTGGTGCCGGCGTGGTTCTTGCGGGCCTTGGCGCTGGCGTAGCGGTGCGGATCGTCGCCGAGTTCCGCGAGTACCCGGGCGCTGAGTATCGGGCCCAGCCCGGGCTGGGAGCGGATGATCTCAGCGTTGGGGTGCCGGCCGACGTGGTCCTCGACCGCCGTCCGGCAGTTGGAAGTCGACCCGGTCGACGGACCGGCCGAACTTGCCGAAGACGGTGGCGCGTTCGAGCTCGCGCCAGGGTGGGGTGGGGGTGTCGGTCGCCGTGGCCAGGACTGTACGGCCCCGGCCGGGTGACTCGGCGGACGACGGCGAGCGGGTGCACGGTGGCGGGCGGGCGACGGCGGGTGGCGGGGGCGGGCAGGATGGGCGGATGGACACGGTGACGATCAGCGACGAAGACCGCCGGCTCCTCGGAGCCTGGACCGCCGACTGCGCCGAGCGCGTCCTGCCGCTGTTCGAGGCGCGGGCCCCCGCCGACACCCGCCCGGGCGAGGCGATCGACGGCATCCGCGTCTTCACCCGCGACGGGAAGCGGACGGGGCGGCTCCGCGCCGTCGCCCTCGCGGCGCTCGCAGCCGCGCGTGACGTCGCCGACCCGGCGGCCACGGCGGCCGCCCGCGCCGCGGGCTACGCGGCGGCGAGCCCCTACATCCACCCGCTGGCCACCCCCCACCAGGCGAAACACGCCCTCGGCCCGGCGATGTACGCGGCGCACGCGCGGGAACTCGCGGCGGCCGGCGACCGGGCGGCCGGTGATGCGGAGATCCGGTGGGCGATCGAGCACGCACCGCCCGCCGTCGGCGCGATCCTGCGCCAGCTGCCGCCCTTCACCCCCGGCCGCAGCCGCCTGGACGCCTTCCGCGACCGCCTCGAAACCGAGCTGCGGGGCTGATCGGGGGCCCGGCCCTGGGGGCGGACGGCCGCTCGGGGGCAGGCCGGGCCGCGGAAGGTGCCGAACAACCAGCAGCGGGAGCGGTGTTCGGCGCGGTCCGGCTACGGGCCCTCGATGCCGACGACGGTGCCGAACGGGTCGCGCAGCTGGGCGATCCGGCGGCCCGGCGCGATCGTCAGCGGCCCGCGGTGGTGCGTGCAGCCTGCCGCCAGCAGCCGTTCACGGACGTGGTCGACGTCGTCCACGCCCCAGTACACGACCGGGCTGCCGCCCCGGCGATTGAGCGCGTCATCCGCGGGGTGGAACCCGACCTCGACCCCGGCGATCTCCACCCAGGCGTAGACGGACCCGGTGTCGCTGACGTCCGTGGTCACGGGCACGCCCAGGAACTCCCCCCACCAGCGGGCCGACGCCGCGGGGTCGAGCGCGAAGGTCATCACGGTGGTGACGCTCTTGAACACCGCATGCCTCCAGGGAGCTCGTCCACCCGTCCGGGAGCACCGCCGGCGTCGACGCGGAGCACCATCGTGTCAGACCGGGAGAGCGGGCCCCGCCGGTGCCGGTGCCCTGTGTACCGTGGAACTCCGCCGCCGACGCGGCTGACACGATCCGGCGGGGGAGCACCTGTGGAGCAGCGTCCGGATGCGGCTGACGGTCTCGGCATGTTCGGGTGCGGCCTCGTCCTCATGCTCCTCGTCTGGCTGGCCCTGGCGGGTCTCGCCCAGCTGCTCGGACTGGCCGACCGCATGAACTGGGTGGGATGGCTGATCGTCCCCCCGGCCGGCATCGGCGGTGTCCTCCTCGGTCGCGCGTACTTCGCGCGTCGCGGCCGGTCGTAGCGGCTCCGGCGGTTCGGTCGGCGCGGCCGGAAGCCGACCGTGCCGTGCGTCCGGTCGTCGTCATCGGTTGGGGGTTGCCCGGGTCGCTGGTTAGCGTGGCGGTATGACTGAGAACCCGGGAGCCGCTGACTGGCGCGCGGTGAATCGTGCCAACTGGGACGAGCGCGTCCCGATCCACACCGCCGGGGCGTTCTACGACGTGCCCGGCTTCCTCACCGGCAAGGACCCGCTGCGGGACTTCGAGCTCGCCGAGGTCGGCGACGTCACCGGGAAGACGCTGGTCCACCTGCAGTGCCACATCGGCCTGGACACGCTGGCGTGGGCCCGGCGGGGCGCCACGGTCACCGGGCTGGACTTCTCGGCGCCGGCCGTGGCCGAGGCCGAGGGGATCGCCAAGGAGATCGGCGCGGCCACGGCCCGCTTCGTCACCGCCGATGTGTACGACGCCGTCGAGGTGCTCGACGGCCGCACGTTCGACATCGTCTACACCGGCCTGGGCGCGCTGTGCTGGCTCCCCGACATCGACCGGTGGGCCCGGACGGCGGCCGCGCTGGTCGCCCCGGGCGGATTCCTCTACCTGGCCGAGTTCCACCCGTTCGCCGACATCATGGCGGAGGACGGCCGGACCGTCGAGACGGACTACTTCCGGCGCGACCCGATGGTCTGGGACGAGCCCGGTACCTATGCCGACCTGGGCGCGGCGACCACCGCCAACGTGACGATCGAGTGGCAGCACGGGATCGGCGAGGTGCTCAGCGCCCTGGTGGCGGTCGGCCTGCGGGTGGAGTTCCTGCACGAGCACGACTTCACGCTGTTCCCCCGCTTCCCCGTGCTGGAGTCGGAGGACGGCGCCTACCGCTACCCGGCCGGGCAGCCGCGCGTGCCGCTGATCTACTCGATCCGCGCGACGAAGCCGGTGTAGGGACGGGCACGAGCGCCGGCGCAGTCGGCCGGCTGGGACCGGGCGGCGAACCGAGCGGTCCTTCGGCCAGGCTCGGGGCATGGTCTCGGTGTTGCAGAACGTGGCGATCGACTGTGCGGATGCCTGTGCGTTGGCTCGGTTCTGGAGTGAGGTGCTCGGCCGTCCGCCGCATCCGGGAGGACAGGCCGGGTGATCCGGAAACCGAAGTGATGCTGCCGGAGGGCCCGCTGTTGCACTTCAACCAGGTGCCGGAACCGAAGACGGTCAAGAACCGGCTCCGCCTGTGCCTGCGTCCGGAGACCACGCGCGAGGAGGAGGTCGAACGCCTGCTGAACCTCGGGGCCATCCTCGTCGATGACCGCCGGGAGCCCGAAGGTCCCGGCTGGGCCGTCCTCGCGGACCCCGAGGGCAATGAGTTCCGCGTTCTCCGCGGTGCGTCCGACCGGGCGGCGATGTCCTCCTGAGGCTGGAGCAGGCAGCCGTCGTGGGCCTTGCTCGCGGCGGGCTGGGCCGTCTCGATGGCCAGGACTCCAGCCCTCCGAAGCCCCCTGACAGGGCTGAGCCGGCGCTCAAGCCCCATGGAGCGTGGCGCCGTCCGCCGGGCCTTCCAGGGCCGCCCCGACCGGTGTGTGAGCCGAGCCGGAATCTGTGGGAAAGACGCCGGGGCCGCGCTCGGTCGAGCGCGGCCCCGGGGTTCTCGGTGCGATGTCAGTAGGTGGAGGTGTAGAGGGTGTAGGCGACGTCGGCGCGGCCCGCGTAGGCGTTGCTCAGTGCGAAGACGTGGGTGCTGGGGCGGAAGACGCCGAAGGTGGTGCGGCCGGTGCCGAGCCAGTCGCCGACGACGGGGAGGTCGCCCTTCTCGCCGTAGGTGGCGGTGGAGACGCTGCCGTCGTCGTGGCGCAGGATGAAGAGGTTGGGGTCGCCGGCGTTGCGGCCGGGGCGGAGGACGCCGAACTGGGCGTGCTGGACGCCGTCCCAGTCGCCGACGACGGGGAGGTCGCCGGGGTCGCCGAAGCGCAGGGTGGTGACAGTGCCGTCGTCGTGGCGTACGGCGAGGAGGCCGGCGCTGGGTCGGTAGACGGCCAGCTGGTCGTTCCGGCCGCGGTCCCAGGCACCGACCACGGGGACGTCCCCCGGATCGCCGAACTGGACCGTCGACACCGAGCCGTCACCGTGCTTCAGGGCGAAGGTGGAGGTACTGGGACGGTAGATGCCCGACTGGCACTGGCAGGTGTTGTCCCAGTTGCCGACGACGGGGAGGTCGCCCGGGTCGCCGAAGCTCCAGTTGCTGGAGGGCGTCGAGTCGGACTTGTTGTACGAGAGCGCCCAGCGGCCGTTGTCGAACAGGCCGTTGTGGCTGGTCGGGCCGCCGAAGTAGCCGGTGAACGGCACGCCCGCCTGCGGGCCCGCGACCCGTACGGCCCGCGAGCTGCTCGCGGAGCGGCCGTGGTCGTCGGTGACGGTTTCGGTGATCGTGTAGGTGCCGCCGACGCCGTACTCGTGGGTGAGGGGCGCGGGCGTGTTCGGGCCCTGGACGACGGCGGGGGCGGTGCCGTCACCGAAGTCGAAGACGTGCCGGGCGACCGGCCAGGGGCTGGTGGTCTGGGCCGCCACCGTGACCTGGGCGCGGGACCGGTCGCCGTTGCCCCAGGTGAACTGCGCCCTGAGGTCCGGGACCGGGGCGATGGTGACCTTGCTGGTGGCCGTGCGGACCAGGCCGGATTGGCTGGTGCCGGTCAGCGTCGCCGTGTAGGTGGCGGCGGCCGGGTAGTCGTGGTCGGGGAAGCTGAACCCGGACCGGACGGCGAGGGGCGCGCTGCCGTCCCCGAAGTCCAGCGTTCCGGTGCCCGACCAGCCGGCCGAGAAGTCGCCCCAGAAGGACGCGTTGAGCGGGTGGTCCCGTACGGGCGCCGGGCGGCCGCTCAGCTCGACGTGCAGCGGGTCCTGGAGTTCGATGGCTCCACGGTCCCGGAAGCCCGCGGGGGCGGTGTCGGGGAGGGGGTGGTCGGCCGGCGCCCGGTCGTAGAGGTCGGTGGCCAGCATGCCGGGGGCGGTCGGGTCGGCCGCGTCCGTCAGGCCCACCGTGCCGGCCGGCTCGTACTCCATCGCCTGGTTGAACTGCGGGTTCGCGTCGTTGTCGTGCGCGCCCTGCCCGGTGGCCCGGAAGGCCTCGGGGGTGGCGTAGGACGTGCCGCCCCAGGAGTAGGAGACCGGGCTCGACCGCAGGACGGAGTTGTAGTCGACCTTGGTGCCCTGGGTGGAGCCGGCCGACACCACCAGCGGGGTCGCCGTGGGATAGGTGCCCGTGCACTGGGAGGCGGGCCACTTGTAGAGGATGTTGTTCTCGACCACGGCCCCGGTGGAGGTGCCGGCGAGCTCCAGGTCGGTCTGGCAGTTGCGGGCGAAGGTGTTGCCCACCACGATCGTGCCGGGCGCGTCGGTGGCGATCACGCCCCGGCCGGTGGCCTCCACGATCTGGTTGGTGGTGACGACGGTGCCGCTCACCCCGGCCTCGACGGCGACGCCGGCGACGGGCGCCCCGTAGGACCGGGTGCGGCTGACCGTGACGTCCGCGCTGGTCCCGGTGACCCGGATGGTCGGGGTCGCCTCGGGGTAGGCCCGGACGCCGTTGAAGACCGGGTTGCCGCCGGACACGTCGTTCCGGTCCAGGACGATCCGCGCGGAGTCCTTGACGAGTACGGCCTCCTGCGGGGCGGCGAGGCTGAGGCCGGTCAGGGTGACGTCGTGAACGCCCTCGAACACGAAGGCGTGCGCCGCGGGGGTCTCACCCTGGCCCCACGAGTCGGTCCCCACGAGCGAGGACGGCGTGTCGTAGGGGATGCCGCCCTTGAAGACGATCGGCTTGCCGGGCAGACCGGAGCGCTTGATCGTGACCTGGCCGACGAGCCGGAGGTTGGGTGCGATCTGGACGGTCTGCCCCGGTTCGGCCACGTTCGCGGCGGCCTGGACGGTGCAGAACGGCTGCGCCTGGGTGCCGGTCCCGCCGTCGGAGCAGTTCGCGTTGTAGGCGTTGTTCACGTGGAGCACGGCCGCGCTCGCGGCGTGGGCGGTGAACGGCAGCACGGTCCCGGCGACCGCGGAGCCGGCGATCGCGGCGGCCAGGCCGACGCGACGGGATATTGCCACGGGCGGAGTTCCCCCTGATATGACACGGCGTGAGGTGCGGCGCTGTCCCGACTGGCGCGCCGACAGAAGGCCCTTCCCAGGCAGACTGCAGGAAAGGGCGGCACAAGTATCCACGAGCCCTTCACGCCGCCTCAACCGGGTATCCCGTCGGTGCGGACGACGTCGGTGGGACACCGGGAAGCGAAGACGGTGCAGGTGGAGTCGGTGCGGCCGCTCGGGCGTTGCCGGGGCGAAGCAGTGGGCGCGACGGTGCGGCTCAGGGCCTTGGCGGGAACCTGGCCGGTACTCGATCCGTGCGACCAAGGCGGTGCAGGAGGGCGGACCCCCGCGCCGGTCGGAGCGGGGACGCCCCCGGAAACGGCGCTGCCGCGCCGCCCGGTGGTCCGGGCGGCGCGGCAGGCTCTCCGTCTGCGCGGAGCGGGCCGGGGCCGAGGGCTCAGGCCGAGAAGTAGCCGATCAGGTCGGCGACCACGTCGGTGGCGCCCCACTGGTTGGTGAACGACACCCGCCCGTCCACCACGGGCACCATCACCAGCGCGGACACGACTTCGCCCGGCCGGTAGTTGATGTTCGAGGCGTCCGGACGCTCCGTCCCGTGCGGGTAGACCGTCAGGAAGCTGGTGTCGGTCGGCCACACCACGGTGACGTTCATCAGCACCTCGGTGACGCCGGTCGAGGGCACCCCCTCGACCCCGGCCACCTTCAGGCTGACCACGTCGCCCGCCCCGCCCAGCGCGCCGATCCGGGCGCCCTCGCCGGTGCGGGTGTCCATCAGCCGCACCAGGTCGGACGCCGAGTAGGTGGCGCCCTTGGCGGAGTAGTACCCGACGACGTCGACCCCGAGGTCGACCTCGCCCCAGGCGTTGTACAGGTCCACCTTGCCGTCCGCGCCCACCGGGACGGTCACCAGGTTGGAGACGTTCTGCCCGGTGGTGAAGTTGACGTTCGACGCGTCGGGCACCCCCTGGCCGTGCGGGTACGCCGTGACGTACCCGGTCCGGGTGGGGTTGACGGCGGTCACGCTCATGACGACCGCCGTCACGCCGGTGGTCGGGACGCCGGCGACCCCGGTCACCTGGAGCGGCACCACGCCGCCCCAGCCGACCCGGCCGGCTGGCGCGCCGACGCCCGAGACGGTGTTGAGGATGCGCGTCGGGTTGATCGGGCTCAGCAGGGAGCCGGCGCCGCCGTCCGTGTAGTACCCGGCGATGTCGACGCCGAGGTCGACCTCGCCCCAGGCGTTGCGCAGGTCCACCTTGCCGTTGGACAGCGGCACGGTCACCAGGTTGGGCACGTTCTGCCCGGCCGCGAAGCTGACGGTCGGCAGGTCGGGCACCGGCCGGCCGCTCGGGTACACCGAGATGGCGCTGTTCCGGGTGGGGTTGACGGCCGTCACGTTCATCACGACCGCGGTGACGCCGGTGGCCGGGACCCCGCCGACGCCGGCGACCTGCAACGTCACCACACCGCCCTGACGGACCCGGCCGGCGGGGGCTCCGACGCCCGAGACGGTGTTGAGGATCCGGGACGGCGGGACGGGGACGAACCGGCCCTTGGCCGCGGCCTGGGCGGCCTTGACGGTGAACGCGTTGGCGAGGACCGTGCGGTAGCCGTCGGCCTGGATGTCATAGCTGCCCGGCGCGAGGCCGTTGGTGTCCACCAGGACGTGCAGCGAGGTGCCGTCGGCGTTGACCGAGAGCGGGGTCACGAGCGGCTGGGTCGGGCTGCCGTCGCGGCGCAGACCCAGCTTGCTGCCCAGGGTGAGGCCGCTGCCGCGGATCTCCACCTGGACCCGCGTCCCGGCGGCGCCGGTGGCGGGGTTCACCGCGCCCACCGTCAGGGGGTTCGCCGGACCGGTGCAGTTGGGGTACTCGCAGGTGCCCTGGAAGCTGTACTCGATCGGCGTCGCGGCCCGGCCCGGACCGATCACCAGGATCGCCCGGCCGCCCTCGGCGGAGGTGGTGCTCTGGCAGCGGGCCCCGAACACGCCGGAGTTGTTGCCGCACTGGTAGCTGAGGTCGCCGGTGGTCCACTTGCCGGGGCTGAGCAGCCAGACGAACGGCTGGACGCCCGAGGTCGCGCTGGTGACGCCGGACACCGTGAAGGACTGCGAGGGCTGCATGTCGATCACCGCGCAGTACGCGGTGGACGACTCGGTGAACACCCCGCTGCGGGTCGGGAACCCGGCGATCGACGCCTGGTGCGCGGTGCACTCCGGCGCCCAGCCGCTCGACGTGCCGACCGTCCAGGTGTCCACGTTGGCGTGGATCGCGGTGCCGCCGTACCCGGCCGCGACCACGACCATGGTGTACGAGGTCGAGCCGGTGAGCTGGCAGGGGTTCACGGCGCCGGCCCACTGGGTGCAGACGTACTTGCCGTCGGCGTCGATGACCTGCGACTCGACCGTGCCGTCCGAGGAGCGCGCCGACAGCCACAGCTTGTCCGTGGCGGCGGCGGTGACCCGCACGCACCGGGCGTCCAGCGCCGAGGTGAGCTCGATCGGGAGGGACGGTCCGCCGAAGGCGGTGGACGCCGGGCCGAGGCAGTTCGCGGTGGGCGAGATGTCACGCCGCACCACCTTGTAGGTGTCGCCCCAGGTGCTGTTGGTCAGCAGCGCCGTGTACGCCACACCGGGGGTGAACCGGCAGTTGAAGGCCGAGCTGCTGCCGGTGGAGCAGACCACGGTGCCCTGCGGGTCCACCACCTGCACCGAGGCGTTGACCCGGTTGGCGGTGTTGGTGTAGTCGAACTGCTCCGCGGTGGAGTGCCGGTCGGCCGGCAGGCCCAGGCAGGCCTGCTTCACGGTCGCGGTGAGCGTGAACTCCGCGCCCCAGCTGCCGTCGTAGGGGCTCTGCGGCCAGGCCAGGCAGCCGGCGGTGTCGCCGGTCCGGTGAACCACCAACTGGTAGGCCTGGCCCGGCGTGCCGGTCAGCACCACGCGGAACGGCGCGGTACCGGTCAGCCGGCAGATCGCCGACGGGTAGCCCTCGTTGACGCACTGCTTGGCGCCGGCCGCGTCGAAGACGGCGGCGGTGGCGTACCCGTCCGTCGTCGGCGGCCGGTTGAGCAGGTAGACGCCGGTCCCGGTGGCCGTCGGCAGGGTCAGGCAGTCCGCCCGGCCGCGCGCGCCGAAGGTACCCGCGGCCGCGCCGGAGACCAGTCCGTCGTCCTTGCCGGCGGTGCAGCCCCGGGTCTCGCTGTCCGAGCGGAACACCATGCCGAACGCCGGGTTCTCGAACGTCCGGGCCTCAAGTGCCCAGGTGTAGGTCCCGGGTGTCAGGTCGCAGCCGACGCCCTGGTAGCAGTCGCCGGTGAGCCGGACGCCGTCGGCCGTGTACAACTCGCCGGACAGGGTGGTGCCGTCGGCCGTGACCGGCGCGAAGGAGTACTTGCCGGCGGTGGGGACGTGGAGGAGGCGGCAGCGCACCGTCGAGGTGAGGTCCGGTGCGGACCCGAACGCCTGCGGTTCGACCGTCAGGCAGCCCTCGGCCGGGGCGAGTCGCTCCACGGCGAGGTTGTAGGCCACCGAATCGCCCCAGGTGCGCTGCACCAGGACCCGGAACGGTGCCGGGCCGGCGAGCTTGCAGACGACCGGGTCGCCGAAGCCGTGCGCGCACAGCTCGGTGCCGGTGGCGTCGAAGACCTGCTCGTTGGGCAGGCCGGAGACGTACGTCCGCAGCGTGTCGCCGGCGGCGAGGTCCAGCGTGTAGCAGTCGCCCGCGGAGCCCTGGGGCAGCGTGCGGGAGAAGGCGTTCCGCGCGCCGAGCCTGCGGTCGGCGGCGGTCACCGCGGTGCAGCCGGCGCCGGAGAGCAGCGGGAGGTAGGACAGCGAGACGCCGTTGGACCGGAAGTCGCCGTTGCGGACCGCCAGCGTGTACGTGCCCGCCTGGCCGGTGGCGCAGCGCAGCACGGTGGAGAGGTTGGCGCAGCTGACGGCGGTCCCGTCCGGCGCGGTCAGCTGCGGGTAGACCGGCGAGTAGACCGCGACGGCCTGGACGAAGACCACGTCCTTGGGCTGCGCCAGCGTGAAGGTGACGGTGGCCGTCTTGTCCGGGTCGATCGCGCAGGTGGCGACCGTGCCGGGAGCCAGCGACGCCGGACAGGGACCGGTCGGGTCGGCCTCCTTGAGCGCTTGGACGGCGGCGTCGCGCGCGGCCTTCGGGTCCACCGCGGGCGGTGCCGGGGCCGTCGGGCCGGCGGTGGGCACCGGCTCCGCGGTGGTGCTCGGGCTCTGCCCGGCGGGCTCGCCCGGTGCGGCGGTCGGCGTGGTCGTCGGCGCGGCCGCCGGCTCGCTCGCGGACGAGGTGGCCGCGGGCGGATTCACCGCGGCGGCGGCCGGGTTGATCTGGCCCATCAGCGTGGCCAGCACGGCGAACAGCAGGACGGCCGGCGTGGTGGTGACCGCTCGTATCCGTCGGTGTCGCACACGTCTGCCTGACGGCAGCATGCTCATCTCTTCCCCCATCTCAGGACGTGCCTGACTGACTTCCATGGACCGCTGCGGGAGCTCAGCGCAGCCGGGAGTCTAGCGAGCCGGACCGACATCGTGATCATGGGCTCCGGCAGGGACGAGGGTGCCACGGGAGCCCCGCGTGCGCGACGGGATTAATCCGGCCGGGCCGGCCTGGCGCGCCGTGCTGTCGCTGTCGTCGGCGGACCCTTGAGGCGGGAGTTCAGGGATGCTCTGACGCCCCGTCCGCGGCCACCTCCGTGAGCCGCCGGAACCGCCCCGGGCCGGGCCCCGCGCCGTCGCGGTGCCCGGCCCGGGAGCGGTCAGGTGTTGGTTCAGTGGCGGGGCGAGGACGACGGCGGCCGCGCCGACGCCGACCAAGGCCAGGGCGCGACCGGCTTGGCGGCGCAGGCCCGGTCCTGCGCCGGTGTCGGGCAGCGGGCCCGGTGAGGGCGAACCCCACGCGGTGGGGGACGGGGCGGGTGTGGGTGTGGGGGTCGGGCGGCCTGATGCCCTTGGTCTGCAGGAGGTAGTGCTCCTCCCAGCCGTCGTCCAACCACCAGGCGCCGGGGACGTGGTGGATGCTCCCGTCGTGGCGGTCCACCAGGTAGTGGCCGCCGTTGCCGACGGGGCGGTCGTGCACGTCGCGGGCGCGGAGGTGCTCCGCCGTGTTCCAGAAGACGAGCCAGCCGACCGAGTGTTGCTGCACCGAGTAGACGACCCGCTCGGGTGCCGGCTCCTTCCAGGGCCACGACGACTACTCGTCGGCCAGGAATGACTCGACGAGTTCGACGGCGCGCTCCTCGGAGATCACGCCTTCATCCTTCACCACGGGTCAACCGGGCTATCGTCGGCGGGCCCTGCCCGGGGCGGGCAGGGCCCGCCGCGTCGGTCAGGCGGTGAAGTTGGGGGAGTGGGCTTCGATGGCCTTCACGAAGGCGCTCCACTCGGCCTGGTCGAAGGCGAGGTGGGGGCGGGTGAGGTCCTTGTCGTCACCGAGCCAGACGTCGCCGTTGGGGAAGCGGGCGATGATCACGCAATCCCCGTTGCCGTCACCGGAGAAAGGGGACTTGACCCAGGCGGCGGTGGCGGGATCGTGGTCGTAGGGGTTGTGCTTCTCGCTCACGTCAGCTCTTCCAACTTACGTTCAAGGGCGGCGATGGTGTCCTCCGGAGACAGCGCGTGCCGCTTGACTCGGCCGATGACTCGCTCGGCCCGTCGTACGTCACGTCCCGTTCTACGCGGGAGCATACCGCCGACGGCCTCGATGAATACGAAACCGTTTTCGGGGTCGTCAGGGAAGCGCATCAGGGTGATTCCGGACGAGAGGATGCCGGGGCGCCCCGCGCTCAGAGGCACCATGCACAGGGCGACGTTTGGGTAGCGGGCGACCTTGATCGTGTGTCGGATCTGCTCGGTCAGGGTTGCTCGATCGCCGGCCACGAGAAGGGCGACTTCGCCGAAATAGGCTTCGAACGTCAGCACCGGATCCTGCGTCAGGCGACGTTGGCGAAGGATCCGGACCTCCGCTCCCGCCTCGACGCGTTCCTCATTCGGAGAGTCGAGCCCGGCGGCGATCATCTCCTTTGCGTAGCGCTCCGTCTGAACCAGGCCGGGGAAGGCCGAAGGGAAGTAGTTCAGTATGTGCGACGCGTCGGCTTCGAGAGCAAGGTACTCGGCGAAGGCCGGGGTGATGGCCTCGGCGTAGTCGAGATCGCGCCACCACTGCTTGGGCGGTCCTGCGCCAAGGAGGTTCTCGAAGTCTTCCCTCTCCTGGCCCGTGACACCGACGTGGTCCAGCAGTGTGGCCAGGTCGGCGGCCGTGATCTGTTGCTGGGCCCGTTCGATCCTGCTGAGCCGACCGGGGCTCCATCCCTTCAGGCCAGTCGTCATGCCGGTCAACGTCTTGTTGTTCTCCAGCCGCCAGGCGCGCAGTTCATCGCCGAGGCGGATCTGCCTGATTGCTGACAGGTCCTTGCTCAAGTCGCGCCCCTCCGTTCGGGTGTGGGCGACCAGTCTCACCAGATGGAGGGTGCGGACTCAAGTCCATTTCAAGATCAATTAATTTCTTCGAGCATTGCGGTTGCGGTTTCGAATTCGCATCCCCCACACTCAACGTGACCGCACGAACACGCTCCTGACGGGGTGTTGAGATGCGAAGGGGCGAACTATGTCCACTTTGAGCAGACCTGTCCTCCAGACCTGGGAAGCAGTCCTCACCGAGCACGCGGGCTCGGTGCGGACGGCTCGCCATCAGGTCCGTCAACGACTCACCGAGTGGGGGTGGCAGGGCGAGCGCGTCGACGATCTCGTCCTGATCACCTCGGAACTCGTCACCAACGCCGTGGTGCACGCCTGCCAGGGCCACGGTGAAGTCCGGATCTACCTCCAGGAGTTCGGCGGCGATTGCCGCCTGGAGGTGTGGGACCCGCGTTACGACCTGCCGCTCCAGGAGCGGCGGCCGCGCCGCTTCAACGAGGGCGGGCGCGGGATCGAGCTGGTCCGGGAGCTGGCCTTCGACTTCGGCGTGGTCGTGCGTCGCGGAGCGGGCAAGCGCGTCTGGGTGCGCGTCCTGCTCGCGGACGCCGATCCGCCTCCCCTTCTCAGGAATTGAGCACCATGCAGTGCCGAGCGAAGCACCGCCGCCGTCCCAAGCACCGCCGCCGCATCCTCACCGGACGTGATCACGCCTCGCGCGAAGGTCATCCGGTCCCGCGAGCCGGCTCCGCCGGTCGCCCCGCCAACCGCCCCTCGACCGCCGAACTCGTCGCCGTCGCAGTCGTGTTCGTCATCAGCCTCGGGCTCGCCTTCGTCGCCGCGGCCCTGGTCGGCCCCGGTGAGCCCGCCACCGCCCGGGTCGTCTGGTGGACGACCCTCGCCGCCGCCCTGATGCGGGGCGTCACCTGGTCGGACACCCTCCTCGACCGCCGCCACCAGGAGAGGGGGTAGCCCATGGAGCCGCGCATGTCCGACACGCAGCTGCCCACCCGACACGCGGCGGTCGTCGTCGCCCGTGACTCCTGAGGCCTGGTCGCCGTACCGACCGCCCCGTCTCCTCTGCACGGTGGCGCGTACCTGTTCCTCCCCGGCGGGCGCCAGGAGCGTGGGGAGACCCCCGAGGGGTGCGCGAGGCGTGAGCTTCGCGAGGAAGTCGGGATCACCGCCGAAGCGTGGCGCCCGCTCGGCTCGTACGCCATCGTGCCGGGCTCCACGGCGCGGCTCCACCTCCTCGGGGCCCGTGGCCTGACCGTCGGCCCGCAGGAGCCGGTGCCCGGTGAGGGCGGGTTCGAGCGGATGTGGGGGTCGATGGCGGACGCCCGTGCCGCCGTCGGCGAGGGGCGGTTGCTCCTCCAGGGTGGCCCGCCGGCCCTGCTCCTCACGGACCGGTCGCCGGTGGCGGCCGGGGCCGCTCGCCCGGTGTCCGTCACCCTCGGTGAGAGCTGCGGCGGTGGGCCCCGGGGAGGGGCCACCGCAGGGCGGGAACAGCGCTCCGTCACCGCCTCCCGGTCGGGGCACGGTGTTCGGTCCGCTGATCCGACCGGTGCCCACACGGGTGTGTCAGGCTTGTCGGAGAGGGGCTGGAGCACGACCGCGGTCGGGAGGCTCGCGATGGCCGAGATACAGGTGAACGGGGTGTCGCTGTACTACGAGGCCCGGGGTGCCGGGCCGGGCGTGGTGCTGGTCCACGGGTCCTGGAGCGACGCCGACAGCTGGGCGCGGGTGGTGCCCGGGCTGGCCGAGCAGGCCACCGTGGTCGCCTACGACCGGCGCGGGCACAGCCGCAGCGACGACCTGCTCACCCAGGGCTCGGTCCACGAGGACGCGGCCGACCTCGCCGGGCTGATCCAGGGCCTCGGTCTCGCCCCCGTCTTCGTCTGCGGGGACTCCTACGGCTCGCTGATCACGCTGCGCCTCGCCGCCGCCCGCCCGGACCTGGTGCGCGGCGTCGCCGTGCACGAGCCGCCCGGGACGTCGATGCTGCTGGCCGACCCGGACCTGCGGCCCATCGCCACCGCGTTCGCCGGCCGGATCGCCGACGTGCGGGAGCTGCTGGAGCAGGCGGAGTCGGCGGCCGCGGCGGAGCTGTTCGTGGAGACGCTCGCCTTCGGTCCGGGGGCGTGGGCCCAGCTGCCCGCGCCGATCCGGCACACCTACATCCGCAACGCCCCGACGTACCTGGACGAGTTGCGGGACCCGGACGCGCTGGACCTCGACCTGACCGCGCTGTCCCGTTTCACCGAGCCCGCGCTGCTCACGCAGAGCGATGACAACGCGCCGATGTACGGCGAGGTGCTGGACATGATCGATCTCGCGCTGCCGAAGGCGGAGCGGCACCTGTACGCGGGCGCCGGTCACGCTCCGCATCTGTCGCAGCCGGAGGAATGGGTGCGGGTGACCCTCCCGCGCATCCTGGGGTGAGGCGCGCGTGGGGGGCGTGCACCCATAGCGCGCACGCCCCGTGATGGTCGCCGACCGCGGTGGGCGGCCGGCGGGACGGCGGCGGGAGGCGGCCGGGGCCGGGTTCTGCATGCTTCGTCTCCAAAGGTCGTACGCACCGGAACTCGGTGCCGGGAGAAGAGTCGCAGGGTGCTGCGTCCACGAACAGCTGTCGGGCGCTGGTTCGCCTGATGGAGGGAAGGATGTTTGCGGTCCCGCCGGAACTCCGCCCCCGTGGGTGGGACTCGGCGGAGCGCCTCACGCGGCTCCGGGCGTCCTGCGGGTAGCGACGTTCATCCGGTTCCAGGTGTTGACCGTGAAGATCAGCGCGATGAGCTGGGCCAGCGCCTTCTCGTCGAAGTGCGCGGCCGCCTCGTCGTAGACCGCGTCGGAGACGCCCTGCGGCAGCAGTGTCACCGCCTCGGTGAGGGCGAGCGCCGCGCGCTCCTCGGCGGTGAAGAGGCTGGAGTCCTCCCAGGCGCTCAGCTGGTAGATGCGCTCCTCGCGCTCGCCCGCCCGGCGGGCGTCGCCGGTGTGGTAATCGATGCAGTAGGCACAGTGGTTGAGCTGCGAGGCGCGGATCTGCACGAGTTCGACCAGGACCGAGTCGAGGCCCTGGCGGGAGGCGGCGTCCAGGGCCAGGACGGCCTTGAAGACCTTCGGGGCGACGGCGGAGAGGTTCATGCGCTGGGGGATCTGAACGGGTGTCATGCGTCCGAGCCTAGGAGCGGATGCGGCCCGCGAGATGGTGCTTTCCGTAGGGGATTCGGTGGGTCAATTCTGCGCGGGATCCCCTGCGTCGCCGCCCCGCAGCCGGTCGCGCTGCACCTGGTGGGCGAGGGCGCGGCGCACCGAGGCGGAAGCGGCGGCGGTCTTCGGCGAACCCGCCGGAGGCGCCGTGCGCGCGGCGGGGACGTCCAGGGCCCGGCTGATCGCGTCGTAGGCCGCGCGGTGGCCGGCGGGCAGCCGCTCCCGGTGCACCCGCAGGTCCTCTTCGAGCAGCCGGCGCAGCTCGTCGACGCCCTGGGGGGTGAAGCGCTTGCGGCCCCGGGCGAGTGCGGTGACGTGCCGGGTGCAGTGGGCGCGGTCGTCGAGGGTCTCGGAGACCTCCTCGGCGAGGCCCCAGAGGCGCCCTTCGAGCCAGGGCGTGTCGTGCTGGTCGAGCGAGACGTCCAGCGGGGGGTGCGGCTCGCCGCTCCCGTGCCTGGCCACCTGCTTGGAGACGGCCGGCTGGCTCATCTCGGTGAGCCGGGCGATCCTGCTCTGGCTCCAGCCGAGGCCGACGAGCACCTGGATCATCTCGGTGCGCAGGGTCCGCATCTCCTCACCGGCCCGGATGACCTCGTTCATGCCGGCGATGATCCGCTCGGCCTGGTCCTCGGTGAGGGCCTCGTACGTCGGGTGGGTGTCGCGCTCGCCTGCCATGACTCGGTTATACACCTGCGGCGGCGCTGCCCATAACCGGGTTGTATAACCTGGTTATGAGTGCCATGATCCCTGCCATGCCCACCTACTCCGCACCCGACGGCACCCGACTCGCCTACCGCGTCCACGGGGCCGGCGACCCGCTGCTCTGCATACCCGGCGGTCCGGCGGACTCCCGCTACCTCGGCGACCTCGGCGGCCTGTCCGCGCACCACCGGCTGATCGTCCCGGACCTGCGTGGCACCGGTCGGTCCGCCCTCCCCGAGGATCCCGCCTCCTACCGCTGCGACCGCCTCGTCGACGACATCGAGGCCCTGCGCCGCCACCTCGCACTCGACCGGGTCGACGTGCTCGGCCACTCCGCCGGCGCGAACATCGCCACGCAGTACGCGGCCCGCCACCCGGCGAACGTCCGCAGGCTGGTGCTCGTCGGCCCCGGGACGCGGGCCGTCGGCATCGAGATCGACGGGGGGACCCGACGCGAGGTGGCGCGGCTGCGCAGCGGCGAGCCGTGGTTCCCGGCGGCGTACGCCGCGCTGGAGGCGATCACCGAGGGGACCGGCACCGACTGGGCGGCCGTCGACCCGTTCTTCCACGGGCGGTGGGACGCGGCGGCGCGCCAGGTCCAGGAGGCCGGGCGGCCCGGCAACCCGGAGGCCGTCGCGCGGTTCGCGGCCGACGGCGCCTTCACCCCCGGGGCGACCAGGGCGGCGCTCGCCGCCCTCCCCTCGCCCGCGCTGCTGCTGACCGGGGAGTTCGACCTGAACAGCCCGCCGCGCCCGGTCGCGGAGTTCGCCGCACTGTTCCCCGACGCCGAGCCGGTCGTCCAGCCCGGGGCGGGCCACTACCCGTGGCTGGACGACGCCGACCGGTTCGTGGCGACGGTGGCCGGCTTCCTGGGGTGACGGGCCGGCGGGTGGTCCGGGCCGGGCTTCCCGGGGTGGCGTGGGCCGGCTTCCTGGGGTGACGGGCCGGCGGGTGGTCCGGGCCGGGTCCGGGCCGGGTGCGGGCCGGTGCGGGTCAGCGGCAGAGGGCCGTGCGCACCACGTCGTCGACGCGGGACCGGGACGGCTGGTCGGTCAGCTGGACGGTCACCGCCACGTTGGCGGCCCGGCCGTCGGTGGTGACGCCGCCCCGGGTCTCGAACCCGGGGAAGCTGCCGCCGTGACCCCAGTAGACGCCGGGGCCGCACGGCAGCGGCATGCTCACCAGGCCCAGTCCGTAACCGGCGCCGGGGCCGAAGGTCTCCTCGGCGGGAACGGTGTCCTGCATCTGGCGGAGCTGCTCGGGCAGGAGGAGGCGGCCGGGGGTCAGCAGCGCGCTGTAGAAGCGGTTGAGGTCGGAGTTGGTGGAGACCAGCTGACCCGCCGCCCAGCCCCAGGAGGGGTCCATGTCCGTGATGTCGACCAGGGCGCCCGCCTCGTCCCGGTAGTAGCCGTGGGGGTGGGCCTCCCGGATGGTCGCGTCACCGGGGGCGGGGAAGTAGGTGTGGCGCAGGCCGAGCGGCTTGATGATGCGTCGCTCGATCTCCGTGGCGAGCGACCGGTGGGTGACGCTCTCGACGATCAGGCCGGCCAGCACGTAGTTGGTGTTGCTGTACGCCCAGCCCTTCCCCGCGTCGAAGTCGGCCGGGTGCCGGAGCGCGATGCCGACGAGCTCGCGGGGGTCGTAGTAGCGGACGTCGTCGTCGAGGTACTTGCTGTAGTTGGGGAGTCCGCTGGTGTGCTGGAGGAGCTGGCGGACGGTGATGCCGTTCCCGTCGATGCCCGCCCCGGCGCCCTCGCCGCGGACCAGGCCCGGCAGGTAGTCCTCGACCTTGGCGCCGAGGTCGATCCTGTGCTGGCCGACCAGCTGCAGCATGACCGCCGCCGTGAAGGCCTTGGTGTTGCTGCCGATCCGGACCTGTCCGTCGTCGGGCACCTTCGCGCCGGTCGTCACGTCGCCCACCCCCGCGGTGTAGGTGCGGGTGCGGCCGTACCGGTCGGTGACGCTCGCCAGTGCACCGGGAGTGCCGTCCGACCGCAGCAGTGCGGTCAGCCCCTGCTGGACGGCGTCCGGCCGGGACGTCCCGGAGGTCGCGGACGTCCCGGAGGCCGCGGAGGCCGCGGGCGCCGCGAGGAGCCCCATCGTCATGGCGCCCCCGGCCACGGCGGCCGCGGCCCGCAGGGCCCTGCGCCGGCCACCGCCCTGCTGCCGGTCGGAAGAACGGAACCTCTGCGATGCCTGCTCGCGCACGGGGCAACTCCTGGGTGGTCGTCGGGAATCCAGCGGTAGGTGCTGGTCCCAGCATGTCCAGGGGCGACCGTCCGGGGCGATCCTGCTGTCCGCCCAGGTGAGGGTAGGGCTAACCCCCCGTCATCCCGGTCCGATCGGGCAGCGGTGGAGAGGGGGCGGAGGCCAGGTGCGGGGTGGCGGCGTCAGTCGGGCGTGCCGGGCGTGCCGGACGTGGCGGGCTTACCGGGAGTGTCGGGGACGGCGAGGGCGTCGGGGACGGCTCGGGTGTCGGGCGTTCCGGGGGTGGCGGCGGCGGTTCCGGTGGGGCTCGGTCTTCTGCACATGAGGGGCTCTCCACGGTTCGACGGCGTGTGCCCGGGACTCTAGTCATGGACGCGTCAGGCCGGAAGGGGGCGTACGGGCGCAGCCGCGCGGGCCCCCGTGCGCCGGGGCCCGCGCGCAAAGGTGAGGTGGTCAGTCGCCGAGGCTGTCGCGGACGGCCTCGACCAGGCGATCGGCCCGCGCGTCGCCGTGGCCGATCATGCGGTTCGCCGTGTAGGCGAAGCCGATGCCGAACTCGTCGTCACCGAAGGCGAACTGGCCGCCGGCGCCGTCGTTGCCGAAGCTGCGGGCGCCGAGCATCGGCCGGAACGACGGCGAGGGGAGCAGGACCCCCGAGCCCCAGCGGGCGCCCAGGTCGAAGCCCAGGAAGCCGGGGCCGGAGGAGAGTTCACGGACGGCGTCGGAGACGGTCGCCGGGGAGAGCAGCCGCTCGCTCCGCCCGCCCGTGGGGCGCTCGACGCCGGTGACGGCGGCCGCGTACAGGCCGGCCAGACCGGTCGCGGAGGCGACGGCGCCCGCCCCCGGCAGCTCGACGGCGTGCAGCGCCGGGTCGTTCCACCCGCGCGGCTCGTCCAGGCCGGGGAAGACGAGCGCGCCGTTCATCGTCACGATCCGGGTCAGCAGGTGCTCCGGGCCGGGCAGCGGGCGGCGGCCCTCGGCCTCCACCAGCCGCGCCAGGCGGCCGAGTTCGGACGGCGGAAGGCCGAGCCAGGCGGACAGCCCGAGCGGCTCGCCGATGGTCCGGCGGAAGAAGGCGCCCGGGGTGAGGCCGGTGATCCGCCGGACGACCTCGCCGAGCAGGAAGCCGAAGACGTGGCCGTGGTACTCGAAGGTCGTACCCGGCTCCCAGAGCGGCTGTTGCTCCCCGATGGCGCGGACGACGGGCGCCCAGGCGGCGATCTCCTCGAAGGAGAGCGCGGCGTCCAGGGCCGGGAGCCCGGCCCGGTGGCCCAGGACCATCCGGCAGGTGATCGCGTCCTTGTCGTACCGGCCCGTGCGCTTCGGATCGGCGTCCGGGCCCGCGAACTCGGGCCAGTAGCGGCTCACCGGGGCGTCGAGGTCGAGCAGGCCCTGCTGCGCGAGGAGGTGGACCGAGATCGCCACGAGGCCCTTGGCGCAGGAGAAGACCGGGACGACGGTGTCGGCCTCCCACGGCCGGCCGGTGCGCTCGTCCGCGACGCCGCCCCACAGCTCGACCACCTTGCGGCCGCCGGCGAACACCGTGACGGCGGAGCCGAGTTCGGGGAAGCCGGCGTAGTTGCGCGCGAAGGCGTCGGCGACCGCCCCGAACCCTTCGTCGGCCCACCCCTGGTGCTGCTGCATCGGTCCGTCCCTCCACGTGCGACCGCACCCGGCGGCCAAGATCATCGACCGGCCCACGGTACGGCGCGGGGCGGCCCGGCCACGAACGATTTACGGGGGCGGGGGCGGGGGCGGGAGCGGGGTCGGAGCGGGGGAGCGGGACCGGGGCGGGGGGCGGGAGCCGGGGCGGGGGAGCGGGGCCGGTCGGCGGTGGTGGCGGGTCGGGGCCGATCCGTGCTGCCGGGCCGGTCAGTCGAGGACGGCGACGGCCTCCACCTCGACCAGGTGCTCCGGCACGTCCAGGGCCGCGACGCCGATCAGCGTGCCGGGCGGCACGGGGGTGACGCCTAGTGCGGCGGCCGCGCGGCCGACTCCCGCCAGGAAGAGGGGCAGCTTGTCGGGGGTCCAGTCGACGACGTACACGGTCAGCTTCGCCACGTCGTCGAAGGAGGCGCCGGCCCCGGCCAGCGCGGTGGCGACGTTGAGGTAGCACCGCTCCACCTGGGCGGCGAGATCGCCCGCGCCGACGGTGACCCCGTCGGCGTCCCAGGCGACCTGCCCGGCCAGGAAGACCAGCCTCGATCCGGTCGCGATCGACACCTGCCGGTAGGCGCCGATCTCCGGCAGTCCGGTGGGATTCAGCAGGGTGATGGCCATGGTGCCGGTCTCCTTCGCCTTCGTCGCGCAGGGTCGGGCGGGCCTGCCCCGCCCCGGTCCCGCGCCGTCCGTGGTCACTTGTGGTTACTCAGGAACCATAGGAGAGTGAGTTCTGACATGGAAGAACGCACTTTCCAGTGACGGGGGAACCTCATGGTGACCAAGCAGTTCGGCGACTCGGCCGAGGAAGCCGACCTCCGGCGGGCGGACTCCCTGGCGCGGGAGATCTTCTCGGACGTCGCCAACAAATGGGCGCTCCTGATCATCGAGGCCGTGGGTGAACGCACCCTGCGGTTCAGTGAGTTGCGTGCCGAGGTGGAGGGCATCAGCCACAAGATGCTGACCCAGAACCTGCGCATGCTGGAGCGCAACGGCCTGGTGGAGCGGCGGGTGTTCCCCGTGGTGCCGCCGCGGGTCGAGTACACGCTCACCGAGCCGGGCCTGGGCCTGCGCGACACCGTCCACCGGATGTGCGACTGGACCCGCCGCAACCTCGACCACATCGAGACCTCGCGCAGCAGCTTCGACGCCTGAGGTGTCGCGTCCGGCCCGTGTTGTCCCGGACTGCCCTGGCCGGTGCGGGGTTCGCCCGGCGCCTGGCGCCATACCAGCCGGACCTGCCGGACCTGCCGGACCCGCCGGACCCGCTATCCGGTCTGGGGAATGTGCTGGACAGCGGGGCCGGTGCGGCAGATGGTGGGCAGCATGGAGTTCACCCATCTCGGCCGTACCGGCCTGACCGTCTCCCGACTCTGCCTGGGCACCATGAACTTCGGCCCGCACACCACGGAGTCCGACGCCCACCAGATCATGGACACCGCCCACGAGCGGGGCATCAACTTCTTCGACACCGCCAACTCCTACGGCCGTGACGAGGAGGGCAACCAGAAGGGCCGCACCGAGGAGATCATCGGCAGATGGTTCGCCCAGGGCGGCGGCCGCCGCGAGCGGACGGTGCTCGCCACCAAGGCGTACGCGCCGATGGGCGACTGGCCGAACGAGGGCCGGCTCTCCGCGCTCGCCATCCGCCGCGCCGTCGAGGCCAGCCTGCGCCGCCTGAACACCGACCACATCGACCTGTACCAGATGCACCACATCGACCGGGACACGCCCTGGGAGGAGATCTGGCAGGCGATGGAGGTCCTGGTCGCCCAGGGCAAGATCATCTACGTCGGGTCCAGCAACTTCGCCGGCTGGCACATCGCCCAGGCCCAGGAGGCGGCCCGCTCCCGGCACTTCCTCGGCCTGGTCAGCGAGCAGTCCCTCTATAACCTGATCGACCGCACGATCGAGCTGGAGGTCGTCCCCGCCCTCCAGCACTACGGCCTCGGCCTGCTGCCGTGGTCCCCGCTGCGCAGTGGTCTGCTCGGCGGCGTGCTGCGCAAGCTGCGCGAGGGCGCCGCCGTCCGCGGCGCGATGGGCCACGCGAGCGAGGTCCTGGAGGCCAACCGCGAGCGCATCCAGGCCTATGAGGACTTCGCCGCCGAACTCGGCGCCGACCCGGCCGACCTCGCCCTCGCCTGGCTGCTCAGCCGCCCCGTGGTCACCGCGCCGATCATCGGCCCGCGCACCGCCGCCCACCTCGACGCGGCCGTCGCCGCGCTGGACCTCAAGCTCGACCAGAAGACCCTCGACCGCCTGGACGAGATCTTCCCCGGCCACCGCCCCGCCCCGGAGGACTACGCCTGGTAGGACGGGCCGGCCTCTGGCGCGGTGTCACTCGTCCCGTCCCTCTCGTCTCATCCCGCTCGTCGCGCCCTTCGCGCCGTGCCCCGGTCCCGGGCGCGGCGCGAAGGGCTTCGGCGCGGCGCGCACGCGTGGGCCGCGGGCCTTCGGCGTACCCGCCGGTCACCCCGGTGGGCTGTGGTAACACTGGCTGACATGACGGAAAGGCCTGCCGAGCGCAGTAGTTACCACCACGGGTCCCTCCCCACGGCGCTGGTCGCTGCGGCGCTGGCGCTGCTGGACGAGGAGGGACAGGCGAAGGTCACCATGCGGGAGGTGGCACGGCGGGCGGGCGTGTCCCCGGGCGCGCCGTTCCGGCACTTCCCCGACCGGCAGGCGCTGCTGACCGAGCTGGCGGACCAGGTGCTGGCCGACTTCGAACGGTGGCAACTGGCCGAGATCCGGCGGAGCGAGGGCCCCGCGATGAAGGCGATGGGGCTGGGGTTCGTCCGCTACACCATCCATCACCCGCACCGGTTCGAGCTGGTCCGCTCCCGGGTGTTCACCGCCTCCCGGCAGCCGGAGCTGCGGGAGCGGCTCGCCGGGATCGACGAGGCGCTCACCGGCTTCATCGTCGCGGACCAGGAGGCGGGCCGGTTGCGCCCCGGGGACCCGGCCCTGGTGGGCCTGGCCGGGCAGGCGCTGGTCTACGGGCTCGCGCAGATGATCCTGGACGGGTACCTGCCGCCGGAGAAGGCGGAGGAGCTGGCGGTGCAGGTGCTGGACACCTTCGGCCAGGGGATCGCCGGCCGGAGCTGACCGAGCGTCAGTCCTGATCAGCAACGACCTTTCCCGCTAGCGGATTTGATGGCACGCGGAGCCTTGACCGGACTCCCGCTCGCTGATGTAATCACCGATTACATAGGTGGAGCAGAGAGCTGGGGGCACGCATGTTCGCCAAACCGACTCCGGGATACACCACCGCGGCCGTCACCGGGGACACCGTGGTGCTGCTGATCGGGATGCGCATCAACCGCTTCTGGGCCGTCCACCACTGGATGCCGGTGATGGCGGCGATGTTCCGGATGCTCCACGACCTGGCCAAGGAGCCGGAGCGCGGCCTGCGCGGCCGCATCCTCCTGACCGCCTCGCCGCGGACGTACTACATCGTCCAGTACTGGGAGTCCAAGGAGAAGCTGTACGCCTACGCGTCCGCGCCGGACGCCTTCCACCACAAGGTGTGGGGGATGGTGAACCGCAAGATACGCGCCGGGAAGGTCCGCGGGCACGTGGGGCTCTGGCACGAGACGTACATGGTGCCGGAGGGGTCGTACGAGGCGATCTACTTCGACATGCCGCCGTTCGGGCTGGCCGGGGCGCACGGGTCGCTGCCGCTGGAGAGCCGGGGGCGCCGGGCGTCGGACCGGCTCGCCTACCGCTCGGCGGCGGGGGGCCAGAAGGCGCCGGGGGAGACACCCGGGGGCGGGACGGCGTCCGGGTCAGCGCCGCAGTAGTACGCCGGGCGGCCCCCGGGGGTCCGGCGGGCCGCCCGGGCCCCGGCCTGAGCGAGTGTGTGTCGCGGGCCCGTGGCGGCCGGGCGGCGTGAGAGCGTCGGGGGATGGTGGAGAGCGGTGGCCGGGCGGCCGTGGTGCACGAGGTGCCGTACTACGCGCAGTGGGAATCCCCGGAGCTGGTACAGGAGATCATCGACGGATCGGTGGGCGCGGCGGACGACCCGCGCTGGGGGCAGTCGGGGGCGCAGACGCCGGAGGACTACGCGTACTGGTCCTGGCGGCTCTGCGGAGTGGCGTGCCTGCGGATGGCGCTCGACCGCTGGTGGGGGGTGGCGCCGCCGCAGGTCCCGCTGGCCGCGGAGTGCCTGGCGGCCGGTGCGTACGAGCGGGACGGCGAGCGGCTGCACGGGCTGATCCACACGCCGTTCGCCGCGTACGTCCGGGAGCGGTGGGGACTGGCCGCGCAGGCGCGGGAGCTGACGGCCGACGAGGTCGCGGCGGAGGTGGCCGCGGGGCGCCTGGTGATGCTGTCCGTGCACCCCGCGATCCGCGAACCCGAGGGGCCCGAGCCGCACCGGCGCGGCGGGCACCTGGTGCTGGCGGTGGGCGTCACCGGCACGGCGCTGGTGATCCACAACCCGTCCGGGTTCGCGGGGGAGTCACAGGCCTACGCGCACGTGCCCTGGCGGCTGTTCGACCGGTTCTACGCGGGGCGCGGGATCGTGCTCGGCCCGCCGGCGCACGGCCGGTCGGCCGAGGCCGGAGAGCCGGAGGCGGCGGAGGGGGCGGGGGCGGCGGGGGCGGAGGACGCGGGGAGTTGAGCGGCGGCCGGATCGGGCGGCCGAGGAGAACCGGCCATCGGCCCGGCCGTCCGGCACTGGCCGTCGAAGTAGCCGGTGCCGGGCGTCCGGTGTCGATGAGTCAGGTCCTCGGTGTCAGGCCGTGGTGGCCGGCAGGCCGATCGGGTTGATCGGGGGCAGCGCACTGCGACAGAGCGCCGAGATCGGCGTGAGCGCGGCGGCGAGCCGGTCGAGTTCGGTGCGCGGATGGCTCTCCCACACCCGGGCGGCGGCCAGGTCGGTGGCGGCCTCCAGGGACTGGTGACGGATCCGGCCGCACTCGGTGATCGTGCCGCGCTCCGTCAGCCAACCGCGTTCCACCAGACGGGCGGTGGCGGCCGCCCACTCCTCGTCGGTCCAGCCGCGCATCGGCTGCAGCACCTCGCGGCGGACGTCCAGCGCGCAGCGCACCACCAGCGCCTCGCAACCGTCCAGCCCGGCGGAGACCAGCGCCGCGACATGGCCGTCGCCGCGGTGCTCGCGCATCACGGTGGCGGCCTGCCAGAGCCGTCCGTACAGGCCGGCCGGGCGGGGGACGGCGGCGTTGGCGGCGGCCAGCACCCGGCCCGCGCAGTCCAGCCGGTCGACGGCCCGCTCCAGCAGGTCGGCCACCCGTTCGACCTGTTCCGGCTCCACGTGCTCCAGCAGCCGGGCGAGCGCCGCCGAGGCGCCCGCGACCCGGGCCGCCAGGGCGCTGTCCGGGTCCGCCCGCTTCCAGACGTCCGGCAGGGCGCGTTCCACCATCGAGGGCGCGAAGTTGAAGAACGCGGCGACCACCGGCGGTGCGTCGACCGCGCCCAGCGGCGCCGCCCGCCCGGCGAAGTAGCCGCGCCAGCCGCCGCGCAGTCCGGCCTCCTCGAACGCCGCGCGGCCCTCGGGGGAGAAGTAGGTGACGGCGTGCACCGGCTCGAAGAGCCACCACAGGGCCCGGGCGGGATGGACCAGATCGGCCAACGGAGGACCTTCCTCGGAGTGAGCACGAAGAGTGCGTGAGGGGGGTGGGAGGGGGGTGCTTCTGTGGAGCTCGGAGGGGGTGGTTCCGCGACTGCGTGAGGCGGCTGGGAGGGGGTGCTTCCGCGGAGCGGGCCGGGCCCCGCGGGGGGAGTTCCGGTGCGGGATCCGCGGAGGGAGTGTGGCGGAAAAGGGGCGGGAGCGAGGGCGGCCGGAGGTGCGAACGACGGGTTTCACAGGGCTGATGACCACGGCGGCGCTCGCGCTAACCCCCGAGCGGGTGTGATGCGGGTCACGGGGAGGGTTCGCCGTTCAGTTCCCGCCCGCTCCCCGCGAGATGATGGGGCGAGGTGGCCGTGTCGGGCGCCGGGAACCCTCGTAGGAAGCGAAGCATCGGAAATGGCGCAGATCAACCCCAGCATCCTGTCCGCGGACTTCGCCAGGCTCGCCGACGAGGCCGAGGCCGTCAGGGGCTCGGACTGGCTGCACGTCGACGTGATGGACAACCACTTCGTGCCCAACCTGACCCTGGGCGTCCCGGTGGTCGAGGCCCTCGCCCGGGCCACCGGCACGCCGCTCGACTGCCACCTGATGATCGAGGAGCCGGACCGCTGGGCCCCGCAGTACGTCGAGGCCGGCGCCGGCTCCGTCACCTTCCACGTCGAGGCCGCGGCCGCGCCCGTCCGGCTCGCCCGGGAGATCAAGGCCAAGGGCGCCCGCGCGTCCATGGCGCTGCGGCCCGCCACGCCGATCGAGCCGTACGAGGACCTGCTGCCCGAGCTGGACATGCTGCTGATCATGACGGTCGAGCCGGGCTTCGGCGGCCAGGCGTTCCTGGACATCATGCTGCCGAAGATCCGCCGCACCCGGCAGCTGATCGACAAGCACGGCCTGGAACTGTGGCTGCAGGTGGACGGCGGGGTCTCCGCGAGCACCATCGAGCGCTGCGCCGAGGCCGGCGCGGACGTCTTCGTGGCCGGCTCGGCGGTGTACGGCGCGGAGGACCCGGCCGAGGCCGTCGCCAAGCTGCGCGCGCTCGCGGACGCGGCGACCGCGGACTCCTGGTGGGCCTGCAAGCACTGAGTCGTCGGGGACACCGCCCCCGGGCCGCGGTGACGAGTTGTTGATCAGCTGTGACGGACACGGTGCGGCCCGCGGGCCGGGCCCGACGTACAGTGCCGGCTGACTGTCGGAGGGGAGAACCGTGGACCTGGACCAGCAGGGGAGTGGACACGCCGGAGCGGTGGGTGCCGGAGCGGTGGGTGTCGGGGTGGCGGGCGGCGTTCCGGTGCCGCCGCCCCCCGTCGCCCCGCCGCCGCCCGTGATGGCACCGCCGCCCGCCGTGCCGCCCGTGATCGGCGTGACCGGCCGGGCCCGCACGGGCTTGTTCGGCCCGGGGGCGTTCGGCCCCGGGACGCTCGGGCGGCGCCGGCTGCTCAGGGCGGGCCTCGGCCTCGGCGGCCTCGCCGTCGTCGGCACCGGTACCGCGGTGGCCCTGTCCGGCGGTTCGGACGGCTCGGGCAGGGGGTCCGGCGGCTCCGGTGGCCCGGGCGTGCCCTCCGCCGCCGGTACGACCCCCGCCACGGCGCCCACCGGTACGGCGGCACCGTCCGGCGCCACGGCCGTCGTCCCCTCGCTCCGCAGCGAGGAGCAGCACTCGGCGGCCCGGAACGGCGCCGCGGTGAAGATGATCACGATCGTCCCGGAGGGCATCGCCCGCCCGGCCGACCTGCCGGTCTGCGTCGCCCTGCACGGGCGCGGCGCCACCGCCCAGGCGTGGACCGACCTCGGACTGCCGCAGATCCTGGTCGCCGCCATCGCGGCCGGCGTCCCCCCGTTCGCGGTGGTCGCCGTCGACGGCGGCGACGCCACCTACTGGCGGCGCACGCCGTCCGGCGACGACCCGCAGAAGATGCTGCTGGAGGAGCTGCCGGGCTGGCTCGCCAAGCAGGGGCTGCGCGCGCCCGACGCGGCGATGGGCATATCCATGGGCGGCTTCGGCTCGCTCCGCTACGCCCGCAACCGGGGCGCCGGCTTCGGCCCGGTCGCGGTGCTCAGTCCGGCGCTGTTCCGCAGCTGGGGCGACGCCAAGGCGGTGGGCGTCTTCAAGGACGAGGCCGACTGGCGCGAGAACGAGCCGCTGCTCCACCAGGACCAGCCGCACGGCCGCCCGATCGGCGTCTGGTGCGGCACCGAGGACCCGTTCTGCGACGCGGCCCGCAAACTGGCCGGCGACACCGTCCAGGCCCGCTTCACCCCCGGGGTCCACGACGCGGCGTACTGGCGCAAGGTCCTGCCGGACGCGGTCGCCTTCCTCGGCCGCGCGCTGGCGGGCCGCGGCGCCGGCTGACGGGGCGGGGCGGGTGGCCGGCTGATCGGCTCAGCGGGGGCCGGCCGTCCGGAGTGGGTGGAGCGCCGTCCCCGCATGGTGGATGATCATTGTCGACGCCCCTCCGGCCCGGACCGCACGGCCCCGGCCGGCCCCGACCCGTACGGTGGTGGATCCGCGACATGAGCAACCTCAACCAGAAGCCCGCTCCGACCCCCTGCGGCGGCGAGTCCGGCGCCGGACCGGTCCGCGAACTGCTGACCGGACGCCAGGTCCCGCTGGGTGAGAGCACCGTCGTGCGCCGCCTGCTGCCCAACCTCGGCCGCCGGATGGTCGGCGCCTGGTGCTTCGTCGACCACTACGGCCCGGACGACATCGCCGACGAGCCCGGCATGCAGGTCCCGCCGCACCCGCACATGGGCCTGCAGACGGTCAGCTGGCTCCACCAGGGCGAGGTCCTGCACCGCGACAGCCTCGGCAGCCTGCAGACCGTCCGCCCCTACGAGCTGGGCCTGATGACCTCCGGCCGTGCGATCTCCCACTCCGAGGAGTCCCCGCGCGCGCACGCCCGCTTCCTGGAGGGCGCCCAGCTCTGGGTCGCCCTCCCGGACGCCCACCGGCACACCGCCCCCGCCTTCGAGCACCACGCCGACCTGCCCGTCGTCACCGCCCCCGGCCTGCGCGGCACCGTCATCCTGGGCAGCCTCGACACCGCGACCTCCCCCGGCACTGCCTACACCCCCCTGGTCGGCGCCGACCTCGCCCTGACCGAGGGCGCCGACCTCAAGCTCCCCCTGGAGCCCGGCTTCGAGTACGCCGTGCTCGCCATGTCCGGCAGCGTCGACGTCGACGGCGTCCGCGTCGAACCGGGCTCCATGCTCTACCTCGGCACCGACCGCCGCGAACTCCCCCTCCTGGCCCGCACCGACGCCGCCGTCCTCCTCCTCGGCGGCGAGCCGTTCGAGGAGAAGCTGGTCATGTGGTGGAACTTCATCGGCCGCTCCGGTGAGGAGATCAACCAGGCCCGCGAGGACTGGATGACCACCACCCGCTTCGGCGAGGTCCACGGCTACGACGGCGCCCGGCTCCGCGCCCCGGAACTCCCCGCGCTGCCCCTCAAGCCACGCGGACGGGTGCGCTGACCCGCGGAAATAGAGGCCATTGACTTCGTCTGTCTTTGCCGCCAGTCGGTCCTTCTGCTTGTTTCCGGTAGTCGCTGCAAGGGGGGCGATGTGGGACATTGCGTGGGGGTCGGGAGGTTGCAGGATCGGCGTGGTGGTTGCGGGTGTGGCTGAGTTTGACAGAGTTCAGTCGGATCGGTGCTGACCTGTTGCTGGCTTTCCTGACGTCGGATCATCTGCGGAACTCGTTCGGCCCCGCAGGCACGGCGTCGGGGAACAGGTGGGAGGGCGGCACCATGCCCGCGTCGGCTGCCTGAACGCACCACGGTGGTGACCGCCGGGTGCCGGCGGGCGCTGTCGAACGTGCCGTCCGTGGAGGAGCCGTCGACCAGGATCATCTCCACGTCGGCCGTGCACTACCGGGCGCTGATCGCATCCAGCACCGTCGGCAGGGCGAAGTCGGTGTTGCCGGCGTGGATCACGACCGACAGCGCCTGGCCGTCACCGGCGTCGGCGGGGGGTGGGCTGGTGCTGGCCGAGACCGGTGTGCTGGGCGGATCCCGTCGTGAAGTACCGGTGGGTGACGGCCTGGGGCTTGAGCGTGTCCGCGAGGCTGGTGTGCGTGCGTCACGGCCAACTCCATTCGTCGAGTACGGCGGCGGCCTGGGGTCAGCCGTGGTGGGTCGGGGATTCAGTGCAGAGCCGACTGTTCCGGCAGTGCGAGGAGGTCGGTGAGCAGGACCAGTCCGGCCGGCCTCCGGTGCCTTGCGGTGGGAGCAGCCCGTGATCACAAGGTGCCGATCACGCGGGTCTCCCCACCCGGAAGCCGATGCCTGGCGAGGTGGACTCGGCCGGCGCGGCGTTCGGGAACGTGCACCTGGCGTACAGCGGAGAGGAGTTGCCCCGCGGATGACGAACCCGCCGCCGATCGTCTTCGACGCGGTCCACTCCCAGCAGTTGCCCGCCATGTCCCACAGACCGGTCGGTGTCCGCCCGCGCGGGTGGGAGTCGAGGGGAGTGCGCCGCCCGCAGACGTCGTGCAGATTCGCCCGGCTCTCGTCCGGTTCATCTTCGCCCCACGGGTCGGGACGGCGTTCGGTGCCCGAGACCGCCCACTCCCACTCCTTCGACAGCGGCAGCCGGCCGCCCGGATCGGCCGCGATCCGGGCGGCCTGGGCCTGAGCCAACCCGACCGGCGGCCGGGGGCGGAGGCCGAGCTGAGCAGGCGTGACCGGGGTCGCCGTCCACTCCAGGTCGACCACTTGCAGTGGCCGTTGCCAGTCGCCGAACAGGCACACGCCGCCCGGTGCGGGACCCAGACGATCGCGAGCCCGGCTGGGTCAGCCGTCATCGCTTCCCGTTCATCCGGCGATCAGGAACAGGTCTTCGGCGCTCGCCCCGGCCCGGACCCCACCCTGGCTGCGGCGGTCACGGTGCCCGATGGCCGGCCACCGGACGCGGTCGCCGTGCTCTGGCCCGCGCTCGGCGTCAAAGCCGCCCACTACGGGGCCGTTCGGCGCCGAACTGGCCCGCGCCGGGCCACAGCCTCGGCGGACAGCTCTCGCTGCTGCACGCGGCCGCCCACCCCGGCGAGGTCGACGGCGTGGTGCTGGTCGCGGCTGGCTCCGTCGACCAACGCGGCTTCCCCGGCCTGGCCGGCCCGCGCGTGCTCGCCGCCACCCACCTCACGGCGGCCGCGGCCGGCGCGGTCGGCTACTGGCCCGGCGACCGGCTGCGCTTCGCCGGCCGCCAGTCCGCCATCCTGATGCGCGACTGGGCCCGGATCTGCCGCACCAGGCGGTTCGAGCCCGCCGGCGCCGACTGGGACTACGAGGCGCTGCTCGCCGCCGCCGGGCCCGTGCTGGCCGTGTCAGTGGCCGGCGACCGGCTGGCGCCCGTCCCGGCCGTCGACCTGCTCTGCGCCAAGGTCCCGGCCGCTCCGCTCACCCGGCACCACCACGGCCCCGACGCCACCCGGACGCCGGACCGGCCGCTGGACCACTTCCGCTGGGTCCGCGACTCCGGCGCGATCGCGGACCGGATCCGCGCCTGGTCCGACACCCACCACTGAGACCGGGGGCCCGCCCGCCCCCGCTCCCTACCCCCTGCTCCCCCCGAGAGGAAACGCATGCGCGCAACGGCCATTTGGCGCCGGCCGAAAGCCTGGCTGACCGCCATCGTCGGCGCCCTGCTCGCCGTCATCTGCACGTCCACCTACCTCGGGTCGAGCATCGACCCGCAGGGCCGGCTGCACGACCTGCCGGTCGGCATCGTCAACGCCGACACCGGCGCCACCACCGCGAGCGGCGAACGGGTCGAACTCGGCCGGACCATCCTGGACGGCGTCCTCCAGCAGGGCGCCACCAGCACCGAATCGCCTGGCAGGACCTCGGCCCCGGCGCTGCGCCTGCTGCTCGCCGACCCCGTCCAGGTCACCACTGTCCCCGGCCACCGTCCCGGCGAAGTCCGGCGGCGACACCCTGCCCCTGTACTGCGCGATCATGCTGCTCCTGGCCGGACTGCTCCCTGCCATCATGGTCACCACCGGCCTGGACGTCGCCCTCGGCTACCTGCCGATGGAACTCGGCCCGAAGCGTGTGCTCCAGCTGGCCGCACCGATCTCCCGCACCCAGACCCTGCTCGCCAAGGCCGGCATCCGCGCCGGAGCCGTCGTGCTCAGCGGCACCGCGGTCCTCGCCACCGCCGCCGGCCTGCTCGGTCTCGACACCGCGCACCTGTTCCAGCGCTGGCTGCTCTCCATCGGCAGCATCGTCACCGTCGCCACCCTGACCCTCTGCCTGGTCGCGGCGCTCGGCACCCCGTGCCAGCTGCGGGCCCTGCTGCCGGTCACCCTGTTCGGCGCCCCCCGCCCGCCACGTCGTCGACGGCGTCCGGGCCGTGCTCCTCTTCGACGCCCGCGCCACCGCCCGCCTCTCCTCCGCCTGGCTCACCCTCGGCTGCTACCTCCTCCTCGCCCTCGCCATCGGCTTTGCCGCTACCCGCTACCCGCCACTACGACCACCGCGGCCACACCCGCACCCACCCCCTCGACCCCACCCCCACCCGGGTCCCCGTTCCGCAGGCCGGCTGTGGATCGATTCGGCGTCCGGTCCGGTCGACGATCGGGGATGATCGTCCCGGACCGGACCTGGCCGGATCGTCGAAGCAAAGATGTTCGAACGCGGCGCAACCGGTGTTGCCGGCGGCTTCCGGGAGTGCGTCGTGTGCGTCACAACCGTCGACTGCTGCCGATGGGAGATGCGATCATCGACGCTCGGGGGGCCCGCTCGGGTCACTCTCTCCCGACGAGCACGAACGGTGATCATGGAGGAACCCCACCCCGAACGCCTCAGCTGCCTCGCCGTGTGCGCCGGTGCAGGGGGCCTCGCGCTCGGCCTTGAACAGGCGGGCTTCGACCCCGTTCTGCTCCTGGACAACCGACCCGTGGCCTGCGAGACCCTACGGCTGAACCGTCCCGACTGGAAGGTCCTCGAAACCGACCTGCTGGACTTCGACCCGTTGGACTATCAGATGGTCTACGACGTTGACCTGCTGGCCGCCGGCCTGCCCCGGGTGAAGGCGAGCGCCGCGGTGAAACGAGAGGACAGCACCGAGGAGCTCCGGCTCCTCGAAGCGACGATCATGCTCATGCACGCCGTACGGCCGCGGGCCCTGCTCATCGAAAACCTTCCCGAGCTGGCCACCAAGCCCGCGTTCGACCCCATCCGCACCACCGTCGCGGCCGAGCTGGAGCACCTCGGATACCGGCACCGGTGGTTCGTCCTCAACGCGATGCACCACGGCGTCCCGCAGGACCGTAAGCAAGGGATCCTGGTGGCGCTGAAGGGGGACGCCATGGACGGCTTCGTCGAGCCGGCGCCCGAAACCGCGCCGCCGATCACCGTGGGGGAGGCGCTGGGCACCTCCATGGCCGCACGTGGCTGGCCCCACGCGACCGCCTGGGCCGCGCAGGCCGACCGGGTCGCCCCGACGTTGGTCGGGGGCTCCTGGAAGCGTGGTGGGGCGGATCTGGGGTTGACCGGGTCGAAGCGGGCCTGGGCTCGGATGCGCGTGAACGGCGGTACCGTCGCCGACGAGGTCCCCGGACCCGACTTCCCCTGGGACGCCTCACTCGGAGTCAAGGAGATGACGCCGCTGACCGTCGAGCAAACGGCGCGGCTCCAGGGCTTTCCGGCGGATTGGGCCTTCGCCGGTGGCAAGACCGCCCGCTACCGCCAAGTGGGCCAGGCTTCGCCGCCCCCGGTGAGCCGGGCCCTCGGGCTTGCGATCCGGACGGCGCTCGGGCGCCCGACGGATCCGGAGCACCGGTGAGCCGGGGTGGGACGGCACACACGGCGGTCCCACCCCGTGTCACTTCCCGAGGCTCACCGGCCGAGCAGGTGCGAGAAGAAGCCGATCGACGGGTCCTCCGGGGTGCCGACCAGGAGCGCCCGGTCGAGCAGGCCGTTGTTGTGCTCGCAACTGGTCTCCGGAAGCATGACGCAGGCGTGGCAGGCCGCCAGGTTGGTACCGCCCGCACCCGAGGTCTCGGTCTCGATGCAGAGCGGGTCGGCGGAACACCATTCGGCCCGATGTGCCGCCGAGTGCACGGCCCGCGCGAGGCGGTCGATCTCGCCCTGGGCGACCAGGCCGCCGAGGCTGCCGGCCGAGTCGCTGGTGGCCGTGTAGATCAGCACACCGGCCATCGTCTCGCCCGAGTAGATCCGCTCGCGGAGCGAGGCGGCCGGGTAGCCGGAGTCCAGGCTCCACTCGTTGATCATCACGTGCGCGAAGGTGTGCAGCAGCGCCATGCGCGGAGTGGCGGGGGAGACCGGGACCCGGGTTGGGTCCGAGGCCCGCTCGGCGAGGACCCGCTGGTGTCGGTGTCGGATGCGCTCGACGCGTGCGGCCACGGCGGGCAGTTCGGCCCAGGCGTCGACCCGCTCCTCGTCGAACCGGAGGAAGACACCCTCGCCGTGGACCTCCATGGCGGGCAACCAGTCGGTGGGGGTCAGGGAGAGTGCCGCCTCGTGGCCCTCGTGCGAGGTCTCGGGATCGATCACCCGGGTGAACGCCTGGAGAGCGCGGACCTCGCGAAGCTTCTTCACCAGCATCGGTCCGGCCAGCCCGAGGCCGGCCGGCGGCTTCGGGTCGCCCGTCGGGGGCTCACAGACGAACTGCTCGGTGTGACCGCAGGATTCCTCCGGGTTCCCCATGCACAGGCGCTCGTACTCCACCTCGCGCAGGGCGCGGTAGCGCTGCTCCTGGTCGAGCTCGAGACCCTCCTCGCCGTCGAGGTCCTCGGCTTCCATCGCGGAGAGCAGTTCCACCACCTGCTCGGGGGTCACCGGGGGGCGGGAGCCCTGGAAGATGTAGCCCAGATGGATCCCGATCTCGGCGAGGGTGGAGCAGGCGCGGAGCTTCTCCCAGTGCTCGCCCAGCGCCTGGACCCGGGTGTCGCTCCACGGGGGGATGGACAGGGCCGAGCGGAGCACCGGCTGCCACACGGAGGAGGAGCCGCGCTGCAGGGTCCGGGGCGTTAGGGAGCAGGCGTCCTTGGGGGCGTCCTTCAACCACGGACGCTCGCCCCGGCAACCGATGTGCAGCTCCTTGAGGGCACCGGCCCGGAAGGAGCCCTCCATGGACACCTCGGGCACTCCGCAGGAACAGGAGAGCACCACCGAGCGGAGCGAGGAGGTGCGGCCCGAGGACCGAAGGCTCATCCGGCCGCCGCAGAAACCGGCCTCGCCGTCGCCGCGGCGCCCCCGATGCAGCCACGTCCAGTACGGGAAGTCGGAGAGGTGCCCGTCCTCGCACGCCACCACGAACCGGGAGGGCACCAGGGTCTCGGCGCACTCGCCGCACTCGTTGCGCCCCGCCGGGGAATTGAACTTCCGGACGTGGTCCAGCGCGTGGCACCCGGGGCAGTGGTGCCACAGTGGGAAGCGCCGGACCCGGATGCCGTCGCGACTGTCGTCGCCCGAAGCGGGCGGCAGACGGAAGTGGCTCACGTTCAGTACGCGGGCGAGGCGAGGCTCGTGGATCACGGGGGATTCGTCGCGGGGCCACTGCTCCTGCGCGGCGTCGATGCCCGCGACGATGAACGACTCCTGTTCCACGGCGATCAAGGAACCCACGCCGTAGGTCGTGATTGCCTGGGCCCGGCGGATCGCCCCGCGGCGGGGCAGCGTGCGGGCCGGTGCGGCGGAGCTGATGCCGGCGCGTCGGCGGCGGGAAGGGGGCGGGGTCATCGGGATGCCTCCACGAAGAGAGCGGACTCGGCGTCGACGTCGCGGAGGGACCACAAGGTCTCCCACGCCTCGACGTCCTCCAAGGCGTCGTTGTAGGGCTTGAGCAGCGAGCGGGTGGGGTTTCCGCGCTTGGGCTCGTAGAACAGACCGTTGTGCGCCTCGGCCTCGTCGTACCACCAGTCGACGAACTCATCGAAGGCCGCGGCCACGTGGGCGACCTCCTTGGCGGCGCTCTCCGGCGGGGAGACCTGCTCGACCCGTTCGAGGATCCTCGGGCGGATCGTTTCCCTAAGCTCGTCCACGAAGAGGTCGATGTCACCCGCGTTCTCGTTCTCGCGGGCGGCGGGGATCAGGATCCGGGCGAGGGCGACGATCACCGCGTGCAGGCCCCGGGCGCGGGCGCGGGCCGAGAACGGGGTGACCGAGGTGGATTCGACCTCGCGGTAGAGCGCGGAGTGGAAATGCTGGAAGTTCTCGTAGTGGGATCGGTCACGGGAACGGCCCGCGTTGAGCATCACCGCCACCAGGCCGGGGTGCGCGCGGCCGACCCGGCTGGTCGCCTGGATGTACTCGGCGGTCGTCTGCGGCTGGCCCATGACGGCCATCAGTCCGAGCCGGTTCACGTCCACGCCCACGGCGATCATGTTCGTGGCCAGAAGGACGTCGACCACGTCGTCGCCCGGGAGCCGCCGCTCGATCTGCTTCAGGCGGGCCGGGATGTCGCTGGCGTCGACCCGACTGGTCAGCTCGGAGTAGTTGTCGACGGGACGGGGCTCGCAGCCGTCCCGCTCGGCAAGGTGTTCCAGGTAGGCCACGACGTCGTCGTGGACCTGGAGTTCGGCGGCGGACAGCAGCCGCAGGCTGTTGAAGTAGCCGACCAGGGTCCAATAGGCGTCGCGCACCCGGTCGGTGGTGTCGGCCTGCATCGCCTGGTGGAGCAGCGTGGCGTAGGTACGGATCAGCAGCGTGGACTGGCTGGTCCCTGGCGCGAGCAGACCCACGAAGCGGCGGGACGCCTTCTCACCGGCGGAGGTCTCGACGGCGAACCAGGAATCCCGGGCGTCCAGACCGGCCGGCGGGAACTGCCGGACCTCACGGGAGAACAGCGCCCGGCCCTGCTCGGCGGCGCGGCGGATGGTGGCGGTCGACGCGATCACCTTGGGACGGTCGGCGAGCACGTCGACGGCCGTCTCGTACAGGCCGGTCAGGGTACCCAGCGGACCGGAGATCAGGTGCAGCTCGTCTTGCACGATCAGCTCCGGGGGCGGGGTGGAGTCCTGCCTGTCCCGGTTGAACAGGGCGGCGGTCTCCTTCCGCCAGGGCATCGAGGCGAACTTGTCGACGGTGGCGATGACCAGGGTCGGCCGGGCGTGGTAGATGGTCTGGTCGACCAGGTGCACGGGCAGTCCGTCGGAGAACGCGCAGTCCGGGCCGGAGCAGCGGACGTCCATGCGGACGGCCTCCTCGTCGACCGAGTAGTGATGGGCGTCGAGGGCGGACCCGCACCACGGGCAGGCGTGCAGCTGGACCGGGTTCTCCTTCTGGAGCACCCGTCCGGCGCGGGCCGCGCCGAGCTGTTCGGCGGCGGCCTTCAGGGTGTTCGGGGTGGCGGACCGTCCCACCCACATGCCGAGCGAGATCTCCTCGTGCCCCAGCTCGGCGGAATTCTCGCGGCGCATCCGTTCCATGGCACAGATCAGGATCGCGGCGCGCTCGAACTGCTGGAGGGTCAGGAGGCGCAAGGTGTACCGCATCAGTACGGTGACGCCGCCGCCCGCAGGCCCCAGTCGCATCCGGCGCAGGAAGGTGGTCAGCGCGATCAGGCCCAGGTACGCCTCGGTCTTGCCACCACCGGTGGGGAACCACAGCAGGTCCGACACACCGCGGTCGGGGTGGTTCGGGTCGTCCACCCCGGCCAGGCACAGCAGCACGAAGGAGATCTGGAACGGACGCCAGCGCGCGGATGCCAGGTCCGGCTCGCCTTCCCGACCGTGCCGGACCCAGTCGCTCCGGGCCCGCTGGGTCGCCATGGCTCGGTTGGCCAGGCGGAACGCGCGCATTAGGTCGGGCTTGTCGCGGAGCAGCGCGATGCCTTCCCGGATCCGTTCCAGGGCCTCACCACACGATCGGATCGCCTCGGACGCGGCCTGTTCGTACGGCGTGCCCGCGAGCTCCGCGGCCTCGTCCCGCTTCCGTCCGATCCACCGCTCGTAGCCCGAGGCCAGGCCCTCCAGGGCGGCGATCACTTCGACGTCGGGGGCCTCGGCGAGGCCGAGCATGGTGAGTGCCTCGTCGTCGATCTCCGGATTGGAGTCGGTGAGCAGCACCTCGTGCGTGGGTACGAACTCGGTGCGGACCTCCGCCACGGCCGCGTCCGTCTTGTCCGTGAGGCCGACCGGGGCGGGCGTCCAGTCCCACACCGCCGCACAGCCGTGGCCGGTGGCGAAGGTAGGGGCGTGCCGGTGCAGCAGTCGGCTGGTCTCCAGTTCCGCGTCCACGGCGGACAGGGCGGCGGGGCGCTCCACGAAGGCGCTGGAACCGTCGGCGGCGCGGACCGTCAGGCCGGTCTGGAAGAGGGCGAAGGCGTCCTGCAATTCGCGTTCGCCCACCTTCCGGACGTTGACCAGGGCGACGGTGACGGTGACGGTGTCGGTCTCCGGGGACGGGCGGCGCACGTGGACCTCCAACCGCGCCGTCCCGTCGAACAGGTCACGGGACGCGCCACGACCCGGGCGTGTGACGTCGATCGTGGTGTCCGGCAGGTCCAGCTCCACCCGGCGCCAGCGTTCCCGCTGGTCGGAGGTGGTGCGGGCCTCGCTGCGCCGGGCCGAGACCTTGCGACCTTCGGCGTCCTCCGGCTCGTAGACCGCGGCGCGCGCCGATACCACGATCTCCCGCGCCTCGTCGAGGTCGACCGCGAAGGTCAGGCCGACGGAGGAGGGGCGTCGGTCGCCGGCATTGGGGCGCTCGGTACCCGGGCCGGACTCGTCCGCGCCGTCCGCCCCGGTGACGGGTTCCTCGTCCAGGCCCTCCTCCTCGGCGGCGTCCTCCTGGATGCGCAGGCGGGCGTCGGTATCGGCCGGGCGGGGGAAGAGCACGCCGACGGGGTAGCGGGTGATCGGCGCGTCCTGGTCCAGGACCTCGGCGCGGTCCTCGGCGGCGGCGTCGACGTCGGGGCCCAGCAGCTCCCGGCGGAGCCGGGCCACCAGGTCCTCGCGGACCTCGTAGTGCGCCTCGTGGCGCCCTGCATGGATGGTCATTCCTGCTCCTCCTCGGCTCCGGCGAGGTGCCGGAACCGTCCGATTCCGCTGATGCGCGGGGCGATCCACACCCCGCGGTCGCCGATGCCCGCGTTGGCCCCGGCGGCCGTGCTGCCCGCGACCGACTCCAGACAGTCGACGCGCAGGCCGGAGATCTCCTCGGGCCACCGGATGTCCCAGGTCGGGCCCACCTTCAGAACCGCGTACAGGTGGCATCTGAAGACCTCGGAGGCGTCCCCGATCTCCCGTCCCTCGTGCAGCAACGCGTACCCGGGACTCTGCTCGGGGCCCAGGGGGAGGGCGTCCCGCAGTCGGAACGTCACCGCGTCCCCCGGCCGCACCCGTTCCAGCAGGTGCGACTGGGCGGCGGGGGCGTCGTGTGCGGCGTCGGCCGGTTCCCGTGTGCAAACGTCGCCGGCCCGCACCTCGATGCCGTCGCGGCGCCACTTGAGGCGTGGGTTGAGGACACCTCGGTACCAGCGGCCGGTCGGCCTGTGCTTGAGCAGCGTCGCGGTCACGGGCGCCGCGATCCGGTACAGGTCCTCGCGGGCCCGGGTCATCGCGACGTAGAGCGCGCGGGCCTCGGCGGGCGTGTCGAGCTCGTTGTCCTGTCGACGCAGTTCGGTCACGGTCGGCGGGGTGAGGAGCACCACCCGGTCGAACTCCAATCCCTTGGAACGGTGAACCGTGGACACGATCAGCCGGGCAGGCTCCGGGTCGGCCAGCTCGTCCGGGAACCGGCGCTCCGCCACCAGCCCGCGCAGCCGCGCCACGTCGAGGGTGCCCCGTCCGTTGCCGCGGGCCGCCCCGCGAAGGGCCCGCCACACCCGGTCCGGGTCGGTGCCCTCGGGCAGTGGCATCGCGAGGAGCAGTTCGCGCAGCCGTGCCTCGGTGAGGGTGGCGGCCTCGGTGCTGCGCAGCAGTTCGGCGACCCAGTGCGGTACCGGCCGGTCCTGGAGCGAGCGGCGCAGGGCATGAGGTACGCCCTGCTCCTGCAGCAGCTGCGAGACGAGCAGGGCCTGTCGGTTGTCGCGGGTCAGGATCGCGCAGGTGCCGGGGAAGGAGCGCAGCGAGTCGAGGGTGTACGAGTCGGTGAGGGGACCCAGGTCCGGGAGGTCGAGCAGCAGTTCGCGCAGCTCGCCGTGGAGCCGTTCGGCCGCCGCGTCGACGCCCTCGGGCGCGCTGCCGATGCCCTGGACGACGCGGCCGAGCGGGAGCGCCGTGCGCGCTTCGGGCGTGACGGCCCGGAAGTTCCGGGTCAGCACCAGTTCCACCAGGTCGTCGGCGTACGAGGCACGGACCCAGCGCAGGAAGAGGTCGGTCCGGTCGGCGTACTCCTCCGGGTCCTGGATCTGGAAGTCGTAGATCGCCTGGGCGGGATCCCCGATGAGGGTGAATCCGCAGGAGTCCTGGAGGCGGTCGAGCAGTGCCTCCACCATCTCGCGGCGCGCACCCACGAGGTCCTGCACCTCGTCGACGATCAGGTGGGCGGGCGGACCTGCCTCCAGGGCATCCAACGCGCCCTTCTCGATCGCGTCGGTGGCGGCTCGGATCCGCTCGTCGAAGGAGAGCGCCGACCACTCGCCGTCCGGGTGAACCTGCACCAGGAGGGAGTACGCCCACGAGTCGAAGGTCTGCACCCGCACCCGTCGGGCGTGCTCGCCGTGCCGGGCGATGCGGTCGCGAAGCTCGCGGACGGCGGCACGGGAGAAGCTGAGGACCAACAGCTCGCCGGCCTCCAGCGCCCCGTCCGGGTCGGCGTTGCCGACGAGCGCGTCCATGCGGCGCACCAGGGTGTGCGTCTTGCCCGTACCTGCTCCGGCGGTGACCAGCAGGCGGGTGTCCCAGGGCTGGTCCACGACGGCCTGTTGCTCGGCCGTGAGGACCGGGCCGTCCTCGGAAGGAAGGGTGGTCACTTCTTGCTCCAGAGGTGCTCGAACGCGGTGAAGGCGAGGGCGGTGTCGAAGTTCCGGATGTTGTCTCTGACGTTGAGGATCAGGCAGGTGTCCTTGCCGCCGTTGCGTGGGCCACGCAGACCGCGCCCGATCATCTGCTGATACACGTTCGGGCTGTAGACGGGTCGGGCGACGACCACGGCGCGGGTGGCGGGGGCGTCGAAGCCCTGGGTGAGGACACCGTAGTTGGTGAGCACCCGCACGCGACCGTCACGGAAGTCCCGGATGCGGGCGCGGCGGTCGTTGTCGGAGGTGGTGGCGTCCACCGAGGAGGCGGAGATGCCTTGGTCCCTCAGCTTGGCCGCCAGATACTTGGCGTGCTCCACCGAGGTGGCGAACACCAGCACCGGCCAGTCGTCGTCCATCGCCGTGATCTCCGCGATGATGCGTCGGCTGCGGTCGTGGTCGTCGGCCAGTCGCTGTTCGGCGGCCTTGGAGAGCAGGCTGAACTGTTCGGCGCTCGCTCGCTCCTGGCGGTCCAGCACGATGGTGCCGCCGATCAGTTCCTTGTGTTCGACGCGTGCGAGCACGCCCAGCTCCTGGAGGTGCCCGTAGGCGTCGCCGGAGGGGAAGACGCCCTCGTCCAGCCGGCGGGCGCCGAACCGGTTGACCAGCCGGCGGGTCTCCTCCTCGTTGTGGCCGCGGAACGGGGTGGCGGTGAGGCCGAGCAGGTGCCGTTCGGTCCGGTGCTGAGTCAGGCCGAGCAGACTCAGGATCTCGGTGTAGCTCGGGCTGGTCGCGACGTGCGCCTCGTCCACCACCACCAGTGCGGCGGCGCGGAGCCAGGCGTACCGGTCGGTGCCCAGGCACACCCGCAGTTTGGCGTCGGTGGCCACCACGAGCTGCGGCCCGTCGGTGACCGGGGCCGCCTCGTTGGAGGTCCACAGCCGGTTGATGGTCAGCCGGTCCTGTGCCCCTGCCCTGCTCCAGACGAACTGCCAGCTCTGTACGGCCTGTTCGCACAGTTCCTCGGTCTGGGCGATCCACAGGATGGGGCCCTTGAGCACGCCGGTCTGCTTGACCCAGCGGATGACCGCCTCGGCGGTCACGCGCGTCTTGCCCGCGCCGGTGGGCAGGGACAGCATGGCGCGCTGTGGGGTGAACCGGTCCAGCATCTCGAAGATGTTGAGGGCGAGCCGCTCCTGGTAGTCGTGCAGGCGCGGGAAGTCCCGGGGGCCTTCCACGGTCAGGCTCTGTTCGAGGGCCGGGGCCCGGTAGCCGGCGAAGGGCGTGGGCAGACCGAGGTCGGCGACGAAGGAGACCGCCGACGGACCACCGGTGTAGGAGGAGGGAGCGCTCGGGAAGCGCTCCAGGATGTCGCGTGCGTGGATCTTGAGCACGGTGTCGCCGTGTGCGTTGAACGCCATCTGGGCGATCCGCAGACCGGAGGGCTCCTTGCCGTCCGACTCCTGGAGTTCGGCCTCCAGGAGTCCGGCGGGGAGCCGGTCGCGGAGCGCCTGCGCCCCGATCAGCAGTTCCAGCTTGGCCGTCACGTCCTCGGCCCCGCGGATCGCCTTCAGTGTGGATCGCACCTGCTCGTCCTGCTCCTGGCGGGTCTGCGCGTCCAGAACCGCCCGGCAGCCCGTCTCGCCCATGCGCAGACCCAGCTCCCGGTCCACGGCGCGGAGCACGCCGAGTCGGTCCAGGGAGTCCAGGACCTTGATCACATTCCCGTCGCGCGCACTCTCCAGGGACTTCGCCCGGGGGCGGTGCGGGGTGCGGACCACCTCCTCCAACGCGGTGCAGCGCAGCAACGTGTACGTGCCGACCGAGTTGCCCATCCTCTGGCGCAGCGTCGGGAACTCCTCGACCAGCGGGACCGGTTCCACGGTCGACTCGTGCCGGGTCTCCCGGGTGACGGCGTCGTCGTAGCGCAGCATGCCCCAGCGCTCGACCATGAGCTCGGCGGACTCCCGGTCCGGCATCAGCAGCGCCGGCACCCGCTCGGAGCGCAGCGAGCGGTATTCGTTCCGGTCGGCGGCGACGGCAATCTCGCCGTCCTCCCGGGTGTCCCAGGCGTCGCCGACCCGGCAGCGGGTCAGCGAGTCCTCGGGGAAGTCGATCTCCAACCGGGTCAACAGGGCGTAGGTCGAGCCGACGAACGCGTCGTCCTCGCTCTCCTGCAGCTTCCCGAGGAGCTGCTCCCACTGCTGCGGGCGGACCTTCTCGACGCTGCTCGCGAGTCCGAGCTTGCGCGCCTTCTCGGTACTGAGCGACGCCACCGGGAGCACGTCACGGTACGCGTCGAGCTGGGGTCCCACGGCCTCCTTGAGGAGCTTGAGCCCCTGGGAGGTCCTCACCCGACCGTGCCGACCGAGCATCCAGCGGATCGGGGACGCCACGGACTGGCGCGTGCCGGCCTGTGCTCCGATCTGCAGGGTCCAGCTCTCGATCAGGGCTTCCTCGGGCAGCGCCTGCAGGAAGGCCGCGCGGGCCTCGTCCGAGAGCAGGGGCAGCAGGTGCAGCGGCCCGCCGACGGGCGAGCCCTCGATCCTGGTCCTGGCCAGGGTGGGCCGACTCGCCTGGTCGTCGAGCCTGCGGCAGTACGCCCTGTGAATGGCCTCCCGGTACTCCTCGAACCAGGGTTCGTCCTTGGGCCGGTGGCCGGGAGTCGGACGGTCCCGCAGGCCCAACTCACGGAAGAATCCCGTGTCATCGGAGTGGAAGCGCATGTCCACCGCGATCTCGGGGTCGCTCTCCGCGGTGACGACGACCCCGGGAAGCAGACAGTCGCGGACGAGGCGGAAGCGACCGTCCGCGGTGCGCACCATCAGGGTGTCCGTCGGGGCCGGCACCCGGTCGGTCACCTCGTGGCCCACCACCGAGGAACCCGCCCGGTGGAACAACTCCCAGAAGCGGGTCCACTTCTGCGGACCGTACGAGGCGAAGCCCTGGTCGAGGACGCTCACGAAACGCCCCCGGACGTCGGCCTCCTGGATGCCGAGGGTGGTGAGGGCGGAGTAGAGCGATGGGTCGTCGGACAGGGCGCGGTCGACGTAGACCAGCGACTCCCGCAGCCCGTCCTCCTCGGTACGCCGGTACACCACGCCGCCCAGTGGGGCGACCAGTCCGTGCTCCTCGGTGAGGACGATCCTCGCCTTCCGGGCCTCGGCGGCACAGGCGGCGTTCGAAACGATCATGTCGGCGACGATCCGGATGGCGGCCGCCGAGGCCGGGGCCGAGCCGTCCGAGGCCAGCGCCTCCAACCAGGTGACGACCGAGGCCCGCGGCCGTCCGGCGGCGGCCAGGATGTGTTGGACCTTGCCCGATCGCAGGTCCGTGACCTCGACCGAGGGGTGCACCCAGTCGCGAGGACGGTCGGCGTACGCGTGCCAGATCCGCAGCCAGCGGTTGACCGCGCTGCTGTCCTTGCCCAGGTCGGGATGGATGTTCAGGTCACGGGGCGTGCGCAGCACACCGTCCTGGTCGGGCAACGACGGGCGTGCCGCCGCGGCGGCCCAGATCTGCTCGGTGAGCAGGCGGTCGGCCCAACTGATCGTCTCCACGCCCTTGCTGCGACCGGGCAGCAGCGGGAGGTACGCGCCGGGGTCCTCCGCCGGGGCGAGCTCGGGCAGCGACTCCACCACCAGCCGGGCCGCGACCCGGATCATCTCGACGTTGAACGGCGAGGAATCGAGCAGGTTCTGGCGGTCCTCGTTGGTCTTCCAGGCGCCGTTCAGGATGCCGCTCAGGGTCATCTCGTACTTGGTCGGGAAGAAGGACCAGAACCTGCCCCGGCCTCGGGCGTCGGCCGCGCTGAGCACCCCGGTCTTCTCGTCGGCGCGGTAGGCCGGAACGGCCCAGGACAGGTCGATGGAGACCCGATCGTGCAGCTCGCCGGCGTCGCGGCGGGCCGCCTCGGTCGGTTCGTGGGCGACGGTGAAGACCCGCCACTGCGAACTCGCCGGCTGCTTGCCGACGCGGTCCTCGTGGATCGTGTGCAGGCTGCCGTCCTGCTCGGACCGGAGGGCACGGCGCGCGATCCGGCCCGGCCGGCGGTCCTCCAGCACCACCGGGCCCACGTGCGGGGAGAAGAGGTGGAAGCCCGAGGGGAACTCCTCGCGGGTGTCGTGGCCGGCCACGCCCTGGTGGCCGTGCATGTCCTTGCCCAGCCGATCGGCGGCGCCGGGGAGCAGCGGAAGGCGGACCACCGTGGTGGCCCACTCCAGCAGCTCGTCCAGTACGGGGTCCCGGCGGCGCTCGGCGGCCATGTCCAGCTCGCGGGCCATTCGCAGCACGGGCGCCTCGAAGTCCTTGCCGAGCCGCTCGCAAACGCCGGGGACATTCCGGATCAGCTCGTACGACCAGGCCCGGTCGAAGCCGAAACTGCCTCCGCTGCTGAAGAATTCGGGTGCGTCGGTCACCACCAGGACCGACTTCACGCCCACGCCGAAGCGGCCGATCTGCCCGCCGCGCTTGCGGGACATGCTCATGCGCAGGATGGTCTCGGCACCCTCGGGCGTCACGGGGTCACCCTGGTTGGCGCAGTAAAGGTGGGTGCCGGTGAGGACGACGTGGATCCGGCCGCCGGGCTCGCCGCGCAGCTCGTCGGCCGCGTTCTGGACGAGCTCGAAGAGCTGCCGGTCGCCGTACCCACCCTGGGTGATGCGGCGTTCGCCGTTGGCGTGTTCGGGGATCAGGCCCGGATCGATGCCGTAGGTCTCCAGGACGCGGAGGGACTGCTCGACGACGGTACGGATCACCGGGGACTGCGGATCGGCCACGAATGGTTCCACTTCGGATGCGGTGGGCGGTGGGAACGTATGCCGGAGGCGCCGTCAGCGGGCGCGGCGCACGGTGATCCTGACGATGCGCTGGCAGTGACCGGGGTTCCGACGCGGGCGACGCGCCCGGGCCTCGGCGTCGCAGATGGCGTTCCGGTAGGCAGTGACCATGTCGTGGTCGATGCCGTAGAGGTAGAGGTAGGCGCCGAGGTCCTGCGGGGCCTCGGCGGCGAGCCGGTCGTACGTGGTGACGATGGAACGCATGCGGTGGAGCGGGGAATTCTGCGGGGACACCGGAGCTACCTGCGCTTTCGCTTCGCTTTCGTGTGACTTGCACGATGGAGTGGTGCGAGGTGGTGCAGGAGGAGACGGATCGCGTGCGGAACGGCGGAATCCGTTGAAGGACTCCGGAGGCGGCCGTAAGGAATTCCCCCAGGAAAACGGGCATGCCACACCCTGTTGCAGGGTCACTTCCACGGCGCCCGCCGCGGAAGTGGCAGAAAACTTAGCACATGGAGCCCGGCGGTGTGCAACCCCGGGTCGAACGCGGATTATTCGGGCTTTTCGCGCAAATTCGGGCAGGTTCGGGAGTCCTTCCCCGTTTCGATATTCGATCGTGTTCGACGCTCGCTTCCACTGGACATGCCACCTGTCAAAGGTCGATTGACAAGGGGGTGTCGCTGTCAACAGTGATGCGATAGCGTGGCCCTCACCTCGTAAGACAGGCCATTCGGAAGCAGGTAGGACGTGAAGGCGGCTGAGGAGTTCGGCCCCTGGCTGGCACGCCAGCTCAGGAATGCCGGGAAGAGTCAGACCGATCTGGCGCTGGAGCTGGAGGTGACCCGGGCCGCAGTCTCGGCTTGGATCGTCGGCCGGTCCGTGCCCCGGGACGAGACAATCCGGCGCATCGCCGAAGTTCTCAACACCGACCTGGAGACCGTCCACACGCGCAGCGCCGACGCCCAACTCGCCTTGCCCGTCCAGTGGTATCACAGGCCGGCCCACGCCGACGGTGGCAGGGAGTACGGCAACGCCGCGGCGTTCGCGTTCGAGGCCGACGTCTCGGTGCTCGCCCGCGAAGCCACGCAGAACAGCCTCGACGCGCGCCTCGACCATGCCGAGCCCGTGCGGGTGCGGTACACCCTGCACGAACTCACCGGCGAGCCCCTCGCCCGCTTCCGCGAGGCCATCGACTGGGAGAGCCTACGGCCGCACTACGACGCGCTCACCGCCGACGGCGGGAAGCAGGGCAAGGTCTCGCGCACGATCGCGGCCGGACTGCGTGACATGTACCAGCACGACCGCCTCGTGCTGCTCCGCGTCGACGACTACAACGCCACCGGTCTGACCGGCGGCGACTACGAGGACGGGCTCTTCGCCGCCGTCGTCCGTCGTCAACTCGACAGTCACAAACGGGACCTCGGCGCCGGCGGTTCCTACGGCCTGGGCAAGGCGACTCTGTGGGCCACCAGCCGACTCGGCTTGGTGCTGATCAACTCCACCCTCTCGGAGCCCCACGAGGGCCGCACCGAGCGACGTCTCATCGGCCGGCTCGACCTCCCCTGGCGCGAGGTCGACGACCGGGCGTGTGCCGGTCCGGCCTGGTTCGGACGTCCCGATCCGACCACTGAGTCCGCGGACGTGGTCCGTTCCTGGTGGGCCGACGAAGAGACCGTCGAGAAGCTGCACCTCACGCGTGAGAGCGCGGCACCCGGCACCTCCTTCCTCATCGTCGGTGCCCACGACGTGGCCAGCCTGCTGGCCGTCAACGGCGCCGTGGACGACGAGGAGACCGGTGAGGACGACGATTCCGTCCACCGCATGCACGCCCGGCTCGTCGACGCGCTCGGTCGCAACTTCTGGGCCGCGATGACCGGAGGCGGCGATCGCAAGCCGCACCTGGAGGCGTCCGTCCGCTCGTACCGCAACGGCGAAGTGCTGATCCCGGAGGAACACGTGGATCCGGCCGTGGCCCAGCCCTCCCGCACCCGCGCCCTGCGGGCCTTCCTGGAGGGGACCACCGTCGACCGGCTCACGGGCCCGGGGCAGGTCGCCCGAGCCTGCGTCCAGCTCAACGTGCCGCTCCACGGAGGTCAGGCGCGCGGTGCCGTGCCGCACGAGGCCGTGGTCCTGGTCACCGACGCCGAGGACGCCGACGGCCGTCCCAACCGGATGGTCTCGATGCGTGGCAACCGCATGACCGTCAAGGACAGTGCCGTCACCAACATCCCGGTCGGCACCAACCCCTTCCAGGCCATCCTCCTCGCCGGCCGTGCGGCGGGCCCGGAGGCCCTCGGCGCCGAGGCGGCCGAGGAGTTCCTGCGGGCCTCCGAGCCCCCTGAGCACAACAAGTGGGGGCAGACGGAGGAGTTGCGGCTGTCGTACTCACCCTCCGCTTACCGGCGCATCGCCGCGCTGACCACCGCTGCGAACACGGCCGTGCGCGACCTCGTGGCCGTGCCGAAGGCCAAGCGCCGCAACGGGGGGGAAGCCAAGATCGCAGGCCGGCTCAAGGTGGGCGGCGGCCCGAAGAAAGCACGTCCCGTGGCAGCGGCATTGCCCGAGCTGGACAACGTCGATGCCCTGATCGACGAGACGGGAGCGTGGTCGGTCACGGTCGACCTTCGGGTGTCCCCCGGGGTGGACACGGACCGTCCGGTCACCCCGGTCGCCAAGTTCGACGTGCGCTCCGGCCCCCGGCCGGCCGCCCCCTGGAAGGACCTCGTCGCCATCAGCGGTTGCGAGGTCGTCGACGGCTCCCTGCAGCTGTCGCCGGGAAGCCGCAAGGCCGTCTTCCGGGGCGTCACCGACGTCTCCCGGCACCCGGTCCGGGCCCAGCTGACCGGACTGGTCGTCGAACTCCGCAGCGGAAAGGGGGAGCAGGCGTGAAGGTCTACTCCTATCGGCGGCTCACCGGGAACGTCTCCTGGCGCGTCGACAGCGCCCAGCTCAAGGCGGAGGGCGAGCCCTGGGAGGACGTGGAGAGCAAGTACCTGTCCACCGTCGAACGCGTCGTCGCCCTTGGGCCCGACGAGGACCGCCCCGATTGGACCCAGGCCCGACTGCGCCTCTCCGCGGGCCTCCCGGCCAAGGCCCTCGATCCCTCGGGCCCTTGGCAGGACGTCAAGTTGGTCGCCGTCCTCGCCGAGCGGGCCACTAACACCCGTACGACGGTGGAGTTCGCCGCCGTCTCCGAGGACGCCCGCGAGCGGACCGCCGAGCTGTACGTCCATCGTTGCGACCTCCTCGACCGGGCTTCCCTCACGGTGCACGTGGTGGCCACCGTCGACGGAGTGCCGGGTCGCGTGATCGCCACATCCGACGTGGAGTGGTTCGTCGACGTCATCGAGACCGCGCCCTCGTTGGCTCGCGAACTAGAGGTCAGGATGGTCAACTTCGCGGCAGGGGCCAGCCGCCTCCAGCGCTACAAGGACTCCCCGTGGCTGGTCGACACCACCGGTCGGATCCCCGCCGTCCGGGTCAACACCGACTTCGACGGCCTCGGTGACCTGATGGGTGCCGACGGCGGCACCGGACCGGAGGCGACCGTCCGGGAACTCCTCCTCGCGCAGATGTGCTCCGAGGTCTGGACGGCGGTCTTCCACTCCGCCGTCGGTGACCTGGAGGTCGAGGAAGACGGGACTCCGGTGTTCCCGCACGGTTGGCAGGGCGAGGTGCTCCGGGAGATGCTCCCCGACATGTACGCCGACCGGGAGCCGGAGCAGGCGTTGCGGGCGGTCCACGCGGCGCGCACGGGATCCTCCGCCATCGGATGGGGGGAACTCCAATCCCGGATCCACTTCGCCGCCTCCCGGCGCGCCGGCGTCCCCCGGACGCTGTCCACCACCATCCGTGACCTGGAACGCCTCACACAGGGGGACGACGCATGACCGACCGACCCGTCCACCTCCCGGAGCGCCTCGCCCTGCTGCCGAACGCCGAGGCGGCGGACTTCCTCACCGACGGGCTGCTCAGCGGTCGCGAGGACGTGCCCAGCATCAAGCTCAATGAACTCACCGAACGGCTTCCGCACGAGGACCGGAGGGGGGAGCTGCGACCCGTCCGCGACTTGGCCGAGGACGCCATGAGCTACTGCCGCGGCAACGGGTTCAAGGCGACCCAGGCCGACGCCTGGCTCGCTCCGCGCCTCCATGCGGCGCTGCGGCTCACCCGAAGGGAGGCGGCCGACCCCGCCTTCTGGAACTTCCTCGCGCTCGGCGTCGCCCCGGACTACGTGGTCTGGCGGCACCTGGCGGAGCCCAAGGACGGCAAGCCCGCCAAGGTGGCGGCCGAGCGCTTCCGGGGGCAGCACCACAAGCAGGCCTTCGCCCGCCTCTGGTGGGCGGCCGAGCTCTTCCGCGACGGCGCGGACTACGAGCCCGTCGTCACGGCCTGCGGGAGCCAGGACATCCTCAACACCGCGTTGCGCATGTCCGTGATCAACCACCGGCCTACGGCCCAGGCGATCGTCCGGCTGGTCGCGAAGGGGGTCGTCACCACCGGCCGCGAGGTCAACGCGCTCGCCGGAGCCGTGAACGTCTCCGCGGCGACACTGATGTACGACGTGATCGCCCCCGACGCCGACCGTGAGTCCCGGCCCCTGCTCGACTGGATCGCCGAGGCCGAGACCGCCCGCCAGGTGTCACGGCACGTGCTCCCGACCGGGCCCGAGGAGGAACCGGCACCGGAACTCTCCGTGAGCAGGCTGGTGGACTACTTCGCCGAGCTCTTCGCGGATGCGGCCGTCCGGGGACGGGCGGCGGATGAGGTCGAGAGGGAGGACTGATCCTCGGGCTTCGGGCAGTTCGGGCCGCAGCCCACCTCCGGAATGTCGCAGCCACCCTTCTTGCGAAGAAGGACGTGATCCTCGGGGGTGGGCACCTTCCAGGCGTCCCGGAACCTCTCCTCCGCCGCGGTCGGCAGGGACAGGGCCGAGGCCAGCACGTGCATGCCGAACAGTGGGGGCACGGCATTGCCCACCTGCTGTGACTGGTCGCCGCTCGACCAGGGGTAGTCGGGCGGGAAGGTCTGAAGGACGCCGGCCTCCCGAATGGACAGACGCTCCGGATGGTGCGGACTGAGATCCGGGTGCTGGACGGCGTTGCGGGAGACCTTCCCGGTGACCGTGAACGACGGCTGCCGGTCTGTGCGGATACCGCGATTCTCCGAGACGCCACCGGTGCTGTAGTTCGACCTGATCTGGAACGGAACCTTCCTGCGCTCGGGTCCCGACTTCACCCCGAGCACTTCACCCATCGAGACCCAGGGCTTGAGCGGTGTGGTGCCTTCCGCCACCGGCAGTGCCGTCTGGCAAGGCTGGGCCATCACCTTCTCGTCGTCCGGGCCGCCCAGTGCCGGATTGTGCGGGCTGAACGTGTGGTGAGTCGGGCGCGGAAGGCGAGGGCTGCCGTGTTCGGCGAGTCGCGCGATCAGGATCGTCCGCCGGCGGCTCTGGGGGACGCCGTACGCCTCGGTGTGCAGGGTCGCGACCTCGGCGACCTTGTACTTCACCCTCGTCCCGTCCGTTCCAGGCAAGCCCTTCTCCAAGGCCTCCTTGTAGACCTTCCAGAGGTTCTTGACCTGGGGGACCTGCTCGAGAACGATCACGTCGAAGGGGCGATTGCCCCGCTTCTCGCAGCTGAGCGCCTTGATCGCGTACCGCAGGGGCTCCAGGACCAGAGTCGTCCGGTGGTCCCCGGTCAGCTTCTCGAGCTCTTCCAGCTGCGCGTCGATCTCCTCGTCGGAGGATCCTTCGATCAACGCGTGGATGAGCTTCTCCACCTCGCCCAGCGCCCTGCGGCCGGCACCGTGGCCCGCCACCGAGTACGTCTGGCACGGCGGGCCACCGGCCAGCACGTTCAGCTCTGCGGGGAGCTCGTCGAACCTGTCCCGACGCACCGCGCTGACGTCTGCGTGCCACGTCTCCAGCCCGGCTTTGTAGCGCGTGTCACAGGCGTTCTTGTCCCACTCGATCCCGAGCGACTGCACCCCGAGCATGTGTGCAGCCACGTCGAGCCCGCCCGGACCGGCGAACAGGTCCAGCATGTACGGCTTCTCGAGAAATGGGGCGGCTGCGTCGGAGCTGGTCATGTGGTGAGAGTGTAGCCGGCGGCGCGGCGGTCGCGGACCAGGATGACGATCCGCTCGGCGGCCTGGGTGGGGTTCTCGTGCTCCCAGACGCGCACCGACAGCCAGCCGGCCTCGGCGAGGCGGGTGTCCGTGTCGTGGTCCCTGGTGCGGTTCTTCTCGATCTTCTCCCGCCAGAAATCGGCGTTGTTCTTCGGCCACGTCGCGTGCTCGGGGCAGCCGTGCCAGAAGCAGCCGTCGACGAAGACCGCGACGCGCGCCGGACCGAAGAGGATGTCGGCCTCGCGTCGCACGCTCTTGAGCGGCCGGCGGTGGACCCGGTAGCGGAGACCGGCGGCGTGCAGGGTCCTGCGGAGGGCGATCTCGATGTCCGTGTCGCGGCTGCGCTGCTTGCTCATCCGCGCGCGGATCTTCGGAGTGGTCTCCAGGGAGGGCATGGTTCCATTCTGACGCTTCGGGGGCGGGGTGGGGTCAGGGGGTGGAGAGGATCAGGCGGCGGGTGGTGTTGTGGTAGTGGAGGCGGGTGAGGGCGGTGGACATGGGGGTGTTGGTGAGGTCGGTGTCGGCGCGGATGTGGGCGGGAGCGGGGGTGGTATCGGTGGCGACGAGGCGGGTGATCTCGGCGAGGATGTCGGTGGCGTAGCCATGGCCGCGGTGGGCGGGGAGGACGCCGGGGTAGCCGCGACGGGGGTGCGGGCGACGCGCCACCAGGTGCGGTCGCCGAGCATGGTGTCGCGGTAGAAGACGACGTCCTCGCGGGCCTGGGCCTCGTCGCCGACGCGGTCGGCCTCGGCGCGGGAGGCGGTGTCGAGGCTGCCGGCCAGGACCTGGCGGAACAGGTCGACGAAGACCTCGTCGTCGGGTTCGGGGGTGAAGCGCAGGCGGGTGGAGGGGCCGGGAGGCCGGCCTGCGGGGTCCATTCGTAGCGGGGGCGTTCCGGGTGGGCGGTGAGGCCGGCGCGGCGGGCGGCCTCCTGGCGCCAGGCGACGGCGGCGCGGGTGTCGGGCCGCTCGCGCCAGTCGCCGGGGAGGATGAGGTGGTAGTCGGCGGGGTGTCCTGGCTGGCCCAGGCGTAGGAGGCGTGGGCGACGGTGAGCAGGTCGGCGGCCAGGGTGGTGCGGTCGGGCCGTCGTGGACGTAGAGGCCATCGAGGGCGCCGGGGTGGGCGTCGCCCGGGTTGCCCCACCAGACGGCGAGGGTGTCCGGGGCAGGATGCGTCGGGGCGGACAGGACCAGGGGGAGGATCAGGGTGGTCGCGGCGGCCTCGGCGGCGTTGAACACGGTGACCAGGCGGAGCAGGTGGCGCAGGCCGGGCCGACCGGGAGGGGGTGGTGCGCACGCTCGACTGCGGGCACCCCGGCCCGTACCTGCTGAGCGCCGACGCCCGTCTCGCGCCGCCCGTGCTGCGGTTGGACGCGGCCGACCCGGGGCTGCCGCTGGGGATGGGCGGCCTGGGGGTCGCGCGGCCCGCGCCGGAGAGCCGGCCGTTCCCGCCCGGGTGCACGCTGCTGCTGGTGACCGACGGGGTGACCGAGGCCCGGGACGCGGCGGGGGAGTTCTACGACCCGGTGCTCGGGCTGGCCGGGCTGGGGCCGGTCGCCGGGCCGGGCGAGGTGCTGGACGCGCTGGTGGCCGATGTCGAGCGGTGGACCGGCGGTCCGCGGGACGACGACATGGCGGTGCTGGCGATCACCCGTCGGTCGGAGGGCTGAGGGCGCGGCAGCTCGGGTGGACGGGTCGACAGGCGGACGGGTCGATGGTTCGACGCGGCCACCGTCGGTCACGCCCATATCACGGTGGGGTGACGTCCTCGCGGTACTCCACGGAATCCGGCCAAGTTGAGTGGTGGCGTCCGATGGCCGGAAAGTAGGGGTCCGAATATCGGACGGAGAAATGGACGGCCGACCGCCGACGGGCCCCGGGTGCTCCTCGGCCCGTGCCGCCTAGGCCGACCGGCCGCGGGGGCCCCGCGCCCGGGCCATAAGGGCGCGTAAGAGGCCTGCAAGGGGTGGTCGGGGGAGTGGCGGGATCCGGCCGACCGGCGGTTCGTCCGGAAACGGACCCGGTGGTTGCCCGGTGTCGAAGGGGTGACGGAAAGTCGAACCAATGAACGAGAAGCCTCACCCCCGTCGGGCCCGTCTGTTCGGCCACCGCGACTTCCGGCTCCTGCTGACCGGCGCCGCGGCGGCCCAGACGGGCAGTCAGGTCACGCTGGTCGCGCTGCCGTTGGTGGCGGTGGTGGTGCTGGACGCCACCCCGTTCGAGGTCGGCCTGCTGACCGCCGCCGAGACCGCCGCCTTCCTGCTGGTCGGACTGCCGGCCGGAGCCTGGCTGGACCGGATGCGCAAGCTTCCGGTGCTGATCCGCGCCGACCTCGTGCGCTGCCTGGCGGTCGGGACGATCCCGCCGGCGGCGGCGCTCGGGGTGCTGACCATGCCACAGCTCTACCTGGTGGCGCTGGTCACGGGGGTGGCGACGGTGTTCTTCGACGTCGCCCACCAGTCCTTCCTGCCCGCCGTCCTGCCGCGAGAGCAACTCGTCGACGGGAACGGGGCGTTGGAGACGGTCCGGTCCTCGGCGCAGATCGCCGGGCCGGGCCTGGGCGGCGGACTGGTCCAACTGCTCGGCGCGCCGCTCGCCATCGTGGCCGACGCCTTCGGCTACCTGGTCTCCGCACTGCTGCTCGCCCGGATCCGGGTCGAGGAGCCGCTCGCGGAGCCGGAGCCCGGACGCTCGCTGCGCGCCGAGGTGGGGGAGGGCGTCCGGTTCGTGCTCGGGCACCCGCTGCTGCGGGCGATCGCGGCCGCCACCGCGGTGTCCAACCTGTTCGCGGCCGTGCTGATGGCCGTGCAGACCGTCTTCTGGGTGCGGGTGCTCGACCTGGCACCGGGGGCCATCGGCGTGCTGCTGTCGGTCTCCGCCGTCGGCGGGCTGGCGGGCGCGCTGTGCGCCGGCCGGCTGGCGCGGTGGGTCGGACAAGCCCGGCTGATCTGGCTGTCCACGCTGGTGACGGCGCCGTTCGCGGTGCTGTGGCCGCTGTCCGACGGCGGCCTGGGCGTGGTGCTGTTCGGCTTCGCCTCCGGGGTGGTGCTGTTCGGGGCGGTCGCCTACAACGTCGCCCAGGTCAGCTTCAGGCAGAGCGTCTGCCCGCCGGAGCTGCTCGGCCGGATGAACGCCACCATGCGCTTCCTGGTGTGGGGCACGCTGCCGATCGGCGCGCTGGGCGGCGGCATCGTCGCCGACTCGGCCGGGCCGCGGGCCGCGCTCTGGCTCTGCGCGGTCGGGTTCCTGCTCGTGCCGGTGCCGCTGCTGCTGTCGCCGCTGCGGCGGATGCGCGAACTGCCGGGCGGCCCGGACGGTATCGGGTCGACCGCCGCCGGCGGGGACGCCACCGCGACCACACCCGACAGCGCCGCCGGGGGCAGCCCCGATCGCGCCACCGAGGAGCCCGCCGTGAGCCCCAGCACCCACTGACCGACCCCAGACCTCCTGCCGAGCCGCGACCGGAAACCGGAGACCGTTCCCGTGCACGCCAGCATCACCTCCGCCTACCTCGCCCGGTACCGCAGCGCTGCCGCGGACTCCCCGGCCGACCTGCTCCCGCTGACCGGAGCCCAGCGACGGTTCCTGATCACCCGTCGACTCGCGCCGCACGACCGCTCCGACGTCGTCCCGCTGTTCTTCGCCTACCCGCGGGGCACCCTCGACGTGGAGCGGCTGGCCCGCGCCGCGGCCGCCGTCGCCGCCCACCACCCGGCCCTGTCCGGCGGCTTCGCGACCGTGCGCGGCACACCCGTCCTGCGGGTCGGCGGCCCCTCGGCCGAGGCCGCCCGGATCAGCGTCGCCCCCGGCGACACGGCCCGCGCGGCGCTGCGCCGGGCCCTGCTGGACCGCCCCGCCGGCGGTCCCGCGCTGCGCCTGCTGGTGGCCCGGGACCCGGACGGCGAGGAGGAGCTGCTCGCCCTCGCGCTCGACCACGCGGCCTGCGACGAGCAGTCGCTCGGGGTGCTCACCGCCGGGCTGAGCGAGGCCTACGAGGGCGGTGACGCCCCGGCGGCGGGCCCCGGCCCGCAGGCGCTGGCCGACTACCGCCAGGCCGTCGAACTCCAACTGGCCGCCGAGGACGCCGCCGGCGGGACCGCCGCCCAGACCCACTGGGGCCGTCGGCTCGGCGCCCTGACCGGGGCCGGCGGCGGCGCGGCCACGTCCACCGGGATGCTCACCGAGCGGCTGCCCGCCGCCGAGGGTGCCGCCCGCGGCGCGGTCTTCCCGGCCCTGCTGGACGCCGTTGGGGCCGCCGCGCACCGGCTGCACCCCGTGGACGGCCCGCTCGCGCTCGGCTACCCGTGGGGCGGCCGCCCGCCCGGCGCGCCCGCCGCGCTCGGCTGCTTCCTCAACACCCTGGTGCACCCGGCCGGTCCGACCCCCACCGACGACCTGGACGCCCTCGCCGACGCCTGGTGGGACGACCTCGACCACGCCGGCACCCCGTTCGACGAGGTGGTGCGCGCCGCACGGACCGCGGGGGCGGCCTGGTCGGGCGCGCTGGACGCCATGCTCACCCTGGAGGACCTGCACCGCCGCCCGCCGCTGGTGCTCGGCGGCACGCCCGGCCGGGAGACCCACCTGGCCGGACGACCGCTCGCCGCCCCGCTCGCCGTCTCCGCCTCGCACGGCGACGACCTGCTGGTCCGGCTCGCCTGGGACAGCGACCGCTTCGCCGAGACCGACGCCCACGCCGCCTTCGCCGACCTGCTCGCCGTCCTGCGGCAGCACCTCTACGCCCGGCCCCGCCCGGGCGCGCTCGCCTGATCCGCCTCTGCGGTACGGCGTCTGACGTTTCGTCGGGCGCCGGCGCCTGACCTGCCGCCGGTATCCGGCGGCCGACCTGGCGCGGGACTCCCACAGCCGGGCCACCGGGCCCGAACGCGCCCGCCCCGCCCCGGCCGGGGCTCGCGCCGCACAGCTCCCGTGCCCACAGCTCCCGTGCCGCACCGCTCCCGCGCCCCACCGCGAGGGCCCGACCTCCCACGGTCCCGCGAGGGCCCGACCTCCCGCGCCCCACGCCGCGGGCCCCGACCTCCCGCGCCCTCCCGCGCGGGCCTGAGCTCCCCCACCGGATCCGCCTCGCCGGATCCACCGCGCCTGGACGCGCGGGCCCCGACGGGCCCGACCGTGCAGATGCCCCGACCCGGGACCGCACCGTCACCTCGGTGCGCCCCGGTTGACAGCCGGAACGGGACCACCCCACGCCCGCCGCCGGCGCCACCACCGACGTGCCGACAAGCCCACCACACAAGGGAACCGCCCATGTTCGCACTCTCTCCGTCGCAAGAGATCGTCTGGCTGCACGAACAGATGCTGCCGGGCAGCCGCGCCTACAACTTCACCGCCGTCCTCGACCTGTACGGCACCCTCGACCGGGACGCGCTGCACGCGGGTCTGGCCGCGGTCCTGGACCACCACCCGGGCCTGCGCCTGGAGTTGGTGCCCCGGCCCGAGGGCCTGCCCGGCCAGCGGGTCGCCGAGGGGTGTCGACCGGAGCTGCGCCACAGCGACTTCACCGCCGAGGACGACCCGGATGCCGCCTTCCGGCGACTGCTCGCCGCCGAGGCCGAGGAGCCGGTGGACACCGAGCGGGCGCCGGTGCTGCGCTGGCACCTGGTCCGGATCGCCGAGGAGCACCACCGGCTGATCCACGTCGAGCACCACCTCGTCCACGACGGCCACTCCTTCGCGATCCTGCTGCGCGACCTGTTCACCGTCTACCGCGCCCAGGTCCTCGGCGAGCCCTACGAGCTGCCCGCCGCCCCCTCGTACGAGGAGCACGCGCGGACCGCCGCCGACGTGTCCCGCGAGCGCGCTCTCGACTTCTGGACCAAGGAGCTGGCCGACGCGCCGCGCGAGGTCACGCTGCCCGGGCTGGCCCGGCCGGGCGCCGAGCGCCGCCACCGGGGCGGCCAGCTGCGCCAGTCGATCGGCGCCGACCTGGCCGAGCGGCTGCGCGAGCGCAGCAAGGCGGACGGCCACACCCCGTTCAGCACCATGCTCGCCCTGCTCGCCGAGCTGCTGCGCCGGCACAGCGGGCACCGCGAGCTCGTGGTCGGCACCGCCGTCGGCAACCGCCCGGAGGGCTTCGAGGGCACCGTCGGCATGTTCGTGAACACCGTGCCGCTGCGCCTGCGGCTCGATCCCGCCGCGCCTGGCACCGAGGCGGTGGACGAGGTGACCGACGTCCTGATGCGCGCGCTGCCGTACCAGGACCTGCCGGTGCAGGAGCTGACCCGCCGCCTGGGCCTGCACACCAGCGGCGCCGACAACCCGCTGTGGAACGTGATGTTCAGCGCGCACGACGCGGCGCTGCCGGACGTCCAGGCGCCCGGGCTGGAGGTCTCGCTGTACGAGGGCTTCAACACCGGCACCACCCGCTTCGACCTCGACCTGGTGCTGCTGCCCGACGACCGCCGGGTGGTCGGCGAGAAGCACGGCGTCGCCGGCATGACCCTGGTCTGGGACTACGACGCGGACCTGTTCCGCGAGTCCGAGGCCGTGCTGCTGTCCGAGCGGCTGCTGGAGCTGCTGCGCTGCTACCTCGACCGCCCGCTGGCGCCGATCGCCGAGCTGGCCCCGGCACCCGAGACGGAGCCGGCCGCCGCCGTGCCCGCGGACGCCCCGGCCGTGCCCGCCGACGTCTCGGCGCTGCTCGACCCGGCCGCCGCCCACGATCCGAGCGCGCTCGCCCTGCTGGCCGGCAGCGAGCGGATCAGCTACGGCGAACTCGACCGCCGCGTCGCCGCGCTGGTCGAGCGGCTGCGCGCCGCCGGGGTCGCCCCCGGTCAGCCGGTGGCCACCGTCCTGCCGCGCGGCGCGGACAGCGTGGTCGCCCTGCTCGCCTGCCTGCGCCACGGCGCCGTCTACGCGCCGCTGTCCACCGAGGACCCGGCCGCCCGGCTCGGCCTGCTGCTGGAGCGGCTGAGCCCGGCCCTCGTCCTGGCCACCCGGCAGAGCGCCCTCGCGCTGCCCGCCGAGGGCGTCACCCCGGCGCTCCTGGACGGCCCGGCGTTCCCGAAGGCCGAGCCCGCCGCGGTGCTGGACGGCGCCGCCTACCTGATCCACACCTCCGGCTCTACCGGTGTGCCCAAGCCCGTCCGGGTCGGCCGTGAGGCGCTCGCCGGCTACGTCGCCGCGATCGCCGCACGTTACGAACTCACCTCCGCCGACCGGGTGCTGCTGTTCGCCCGGCCGTCCTTCGACGTGGCGCTGGAGGAGGTGCTGCCCGCCCTCGCCGTCGGCGCCGCCCTGGTCGTGCCGCAGCGCGAGGTGCCCACCGGGCCCGAGCTGGTGGCCGTCCTCGCCGCCCGCGGCGTCACCGTCGCCAATCTGCCGACCAGCTACCTGCTCGCCGTCCGCGAGGACCTGTGCGAAGCGCTGCGCGACGACCGCTGGTCGCCCCGGCTGCTCGTGCTCGGCGGCGAGCGGCTGCCCGCCCGGGCGCTCGCCGACCTGATCGAGCACACCACCGTGCTGAACGGCTACGGCGTCACCGAGGCCACCGTCACCTCCACCGTGTACCAGGTGACCGCCGCCGATGTCGCCGCGGACGCCGAGGTCCCGCTCGGCACCGAGCTGGACGGCGTCCGGATGTACGTCCTGGACGACACCCTGCGCCCGCTGCCGGCCGGCTGCGTCGGCGAACTCGTCGTCGCTGGACCGATGCTGGCCGACGGCTACCTCGGCTTGCCGGAGCCGACCGCCGCCCGCTTCGTCAGCGTCCCCGCGCTCGACGGCGCCCGCGTCTACCGCACCGGCGACCGCGGCTACCGCGACCTGGACGGCCGGCTGTGCTTCCTCGGCCGCGCCGACAACCAGGTCAAGCTCCGCGGCCACCGCATCGAGCTGGAGGAGATCGAGGCCGCCGCCTCCGCCGAACTCGGCGGCCGCTCCTGCGCGGTGGTGCTGCACACCGACCCGCAGACCGGTCCCCGGCTGCTCGGATTCCTGGAGGGCACCGACCGCCCCGACCAGGCCGGCCTGCACGAGGCGCTCGCCCGCCGGCTGCCCGGCGGACTCGTCCCGGCGAGCTGGACCGCCGTCGCGGCGATGCCGACCCTGCCCGGCGGCAAGCCCGACCGCGCCGCCCTCGCCCGGCTGGCGGACGAGGCCGAGGAGGCCGCCGACGCGGAGACCGCGCCGAGCGCCTTCGCCGACCCCGCCCAGGAGTTGATCGCCGCCGCCTGGCGCGAGGTGCTCGGCCACGACCGCTTCTCCGCGGACTCGCACTTCTTCGAGGTCGGCGGCCACTCGCTGCTCGCCGCGCAGCTCGCCGCCCACCTGGAGCCGCACCTCGGCAGCCGCCCGCCGCTGCGCACCCTGTTCCGCCACGCCGTGCTGGCCGACCAGGCCCGCGCCCTCATCGGCCAGAAGTGAAAGGCGGCCCCGAAATGACCGCGCCCTCCGCCGTCCTGGAAGACGGCCACCGCGAACTCGTCGAGGCCTTCGAGAGCTTCGTCCGACGCGAACTCGTCCCGTTGGCCGCCGAGTTGCCCGAGACCGCCGACCAGGTGCCGGGCGACCTGCGCAGCTACGTCCGCAAGCGCTCCGCCGCGCTCGGCTTCTACGCCGGCGACTACCCCGAGGAGCTCGGCGGCTCCGGCATGCCGTTCACCGCCGTCGTCCTGCTGCACCACGCCGCCGGGCGCAGCGGCTGCGTCCTGGCCCCGTACGCGCTGGCCGGCTCCGACGGTCCCAGCCCGCTGCTGCGCCACGGCACCCCCGAGCAGATCGAGCGCCACCTGATCCCGCTGGTGCGCGGCGAGCAGACCCGCTGCCTCGCCCTCACCGAGCCGCACGCCGGTTCCGACGCCTTCCGGCTCACCACCACCGCGCGGCGCGACGGCGACCGGTGGGTGCTGAACGGGCGCAAGACCTTCGTCAGCAACGCCGAGCACGCCGGGATCGCGCTGGTCGTGGCCGCCACCGACCTCGGCGACGGCGCCGGTCCCACGACCGGGTCCACCGCCTTCGTGCTGCCGATGGACCAGCCCGGGCTGCGGATCGGCCAGCGCTACGAGGGCATGTCGGGCGAGCCGCTGTTCGAGCTGCTCCTCGACGGGGTCACCGTCGGCCCGGAGGCCGTGATCGGCGGCGAGGAGGGGGTCGGCGCGGCCACCGCCCTCGCCATGGACAGCCTCTCGCGCGGCCGCCTGGTGGTCGCCGCGATGTGCAACGGCATCGCGGAGTACGCGCTGCGCATCGGCGTCGAGTACGCCAGGGACCGGCGTGCCTTCGGCCGGGTGATCGGCGAGTACCAGCACGTCCAGGAGCACCTGGTGTCGACCCGGGCCGAGGTCGAGTCCTCCAAGCTGCTCACCCTCGCCTGCGCCCGGCTGGTCGACGAGGGCACCGAGTCGCCCGAGAACGCCGCGCTCGCCAAGCTCACCGCCTCCGAGACCGCGGTGCGGGCGGTCGACCGCTCGCTCCAGGTGCACGGCGCCACCGGCTGGGTGCGGGGCCACCCGCTGGAGTTCCTGTACCGCTACGTGCGGATGACCACGATCATCGAGGGCACCTCCGAGGTGCAGAAGGTCATCATCGCCCGCTCCATGGGCTTGAACTGACGGTTCGTCAAGACTGAGGAGACCATGATGGAATCCCTGAGCGTCGCATCCGGCCGTCCGTACCGGGACGGCGCGATCCTCGACCTGTTCACCAGCTGGGCGCAGCGCACCCCGGACGCCCCCGCGCTGATCGACGGCGAGCGGACCTACAGCTACGCCGAGCTCGACCGCCTCGCCGACAGAACGGCCGAAGCCCTGCGCGGCAAGGTCGGCCCGGGCGACCTGCTCGGCGTCTGCCTCGGCCACTCGGTGTCGCTGGTGGCCGTCACCCTGGCCGCCGCCAAGCTCGGCGCCGTCCACCTGCCGCTCGGTCCGCGCCCCGGCGAGCGCCGGCTGCGGGCCGTCGCCGAGCAGCTGCGACCGGCCTGCCTGGTCGGCGAGCCGGACCTGCTGCCGCCGGGCGGCGAACGCCTCGCGCTGGACCTGCCCACCGAGGGCGTGGTGGCCGCCCTGGCGTCCGGCACGCAGGTGCCCGTCCCGGCCGGCACCCACTACGCGGTGCTCACCTCCGGGTCCACCGGCACCCCGAAGGCCGTCGCCGTCACCGGGCCCGCGCTCGGCGCGATGCTGCGGTGGTACCGCGAGCTGACCGGCCTCGGCCCCGGCGAGCGGCACAGCCTGCTGATCGGCGTCGCCTTCGACCCGCACGTGATGGAGCTGTGGGCCGGCCTCACCTCCGGCGCCGCCCTGGTGGTGGCCCCCGAGACGGTCCGCTGGGACTCCGGCGCGCTCACCGACTGGTGGGGCGAGGCCGGCATCACCGTGGCCGTCCTGCCCACCCCGCTGGCCGAGCCCGTCCTGGGCCGCCCCTGGCCCGCCGGGCTGGCGCTGCGCCACCTCACCGTCGGCGGCGACCGGCTGCGCCGCGCCCCCGGGCCGGACGTCACCGCCACCGTCCACAACGCCTACGGCCCCGCCGAGGCCACCGTCACCACCACCGTGCACACGATGGCCCCCGGCGGCGGCCACGGCGACGGCGCACCGCCGATCGGGCTGCCGATCGCGGGCGCGGTCGTGCTGGTCACCGACGAGGACGGCCGGCCGGTGCCGCGCGGCGTCTCCGGTGAGCTGCGGATCGGCGGGCGCGGCCTGGCCGCCGGGTACCTCGACCCCGAGCTGACCGCCCTCCGCTTCCTCGACGCCCCCGAGGGCATGGACGGCACCGACCGGGTCTACCGCACCGGCGACCGGGTCGTCATGCGTGCGGACGGGGTGCTGGAGTTCCAGGGCCGCCTGGACGACCAGGTCAAGGTCAGCGGTGTGCGGATCGAACCCGCCGAGGTCGAGGCCGCGTTCGAGCGCGACCCGCGGGTGCGCCGGGCGGTCGTGGCCGCCGAGCAGGCGCCCGCCGGTGGCGTCCGGCTGCTCGCCTTCGTCCAGGTGGGCGACGGCGGGGAGGCCGGCGGGGCCGCCTCCGGGGGCGGCATCGACCCGGCGCGGCTGCTGGACGCCGTCCGGCCCTGGCTTCCCGAGCAGGCGGTGCCCTCCGCCGTCCGGTTGGTGGACCGCTTCCCGCTGGACGCCAACGGCAAGGTGGACCGCCGGGCGCTGCTGGCCGCGGTGCCGCCGGAGCCCGCGGCGGCGGAGGAGGGCGACACCCCCGCCGAGCGCACCGTACTGAAGCTCTGCCGTGAGCTGATCGGCCGTGCCGACCTCGGCCTCGCCGACAACTTCCTGGCGTCCGGCGGCAATTCGCTCGCCGCCGCCCGACTGCTGGAGGCGCTCGAAAGCGCGTACGGGATCCGGCTGCGCGCACCCCTGGTGCTGCGCCAGCCGGACCTGCGGGCCGTCGCCCGCCTGGTCGAGGAGCGGGCGGCCGCCCCGGCCGCGACCGCCTGACCCTCCCGCACCGCCTCACTGGGGCGCCCCGGCCGTACCGCCGGGGCGCCCGGAAGGGAACACCATGACCATCGCGACCTTGCCCGCGCTGATCGCCCAACAGGCCGAACGGCAGCCCGACGCGCTCGCCGTGACCGACGGCACCACCATCCTCACCTACCGCGAACTCGTGGACGCCGCAGCCAGGTTGGCCGCCGTCCTGACCGCCCGGGGAATCGGCCCCGGCAGCGCCGTCGGCCTGCTCTGCGCCCGCTCCACCCGCCTGGTCGTCGCCCAGCTCGCGATCTGGCGCACCGGCGGCCACGTCCTCCCGCTCGACCCGGCCTACCCGCGCCCGCGCATCGCCGAGATGACCACCGACGCCGGAGTCCGGCTCGTCCTCGGCGACAAGGCGCTGCTCGCCGAGGCCGGCCTCACCGAGGACCGGACCCTCGTGCTGACCGAGCACGGCACCGACGCGACCGGGGCGGTGGCGCCCGACGCCGCCGACCCGGCCGCGCCCGCCCTGGTCTTCTACACCTCCGGCTCCACCGGGCGGCCCAAGGGCGTGCTCGTCCCGCACGGCGCCGTCGCCGACCTGGTCACCGCCCCGGACGCCATCGCGGTCGGCCCGCGCGACCGGGTGCTCTTCCACTCCGCCGTCACCTTCGACGCCTCCACCTTCGAGCTGTGGGCCCCGCTGGCCCGCGGCGCCGCCGTCGCCGTCTCGCCGGCCGACCGGCCGACCGCGGAGGACCTGGGCCGCGACGTCGAGCGGTTCGGCGTCACCACCCTGCTGCTCACCAGTGCGCTCTTCCACCACCTCGCCGCCCGGCAGTCGCGGATCTTCGGGGTGCTGCGCACCCTGGCGGTCGGCGGCGAGGTGCTGTCGCCCGAGCACGCGGGCTCGGTGCTGCGCGCCTTCCCGTGGCTCGAACTGGTCAACGTCTACGGACCGACCGAGGCCACCACCTTCACCACCCTGCACCGGGTCACCCAGGCCGACTGCGCCGGCGCCGTTCCGATCGGCCGGCCCTTCGGCGGTGCCCGCGTCCTCGTCCTGGACGAGCGGCTCGCGCCGGTCCCGCCGGGCACCGTCGGCGAGCTGTGGATCGCCGGTGAACGCCTCGCCCAGGGCTATGTCAACCGGCCCGAGCTGACCGCCGAGCGCTTCCGCGAGCTGCCGGACGTCGGGCGTGCCTACCGCAGCGGCGACCTGGTGCGCGAACTGCCCGACGGCACGCTGGAGTTCCACGGCCGTACGGACGAGCAGGTCAAGGTGCGCGGCTTCCGGATCGAACCGGGCGAGGTCGAGCACGCGCTGCTGCAGCTCCCCGAGGTCGCCGAGGCGGCCGTCGTGGTCCGCAGGGCCGGGCAGGACGACGCCGCCCTCACCGCCTGCGTCGTCCTCGCCGAAGGCGCCGGCCAGGCCGTCGGGACGCTGCGCGCCCGGCTCGCCGAGCGACTGCCCGCCCATCTGCTGCCCACCGCCTGGACGGTGCTCGCCGTGCTGCCGCTGACCGGTGCCGGAAAGGTGGACCGGCGGGCACTGGCCGCCGCCGACGAGGTCGGGCAGCGCCCCGCCGAGCGCGTCGCGCTCACCCCGATCCAGCAGGTCGTCGCCGAGGCCTGGAGCCGGGCCCTGGAGCGTCCGATCACCGACCCGGCCGCCGACTTCCTCGCCGAGGGCGGCCACTCGCTGCTCGCCATGTGGGTCGTCGACGACCTGCGGGAGGACCTCGGCGTCGAGCTGTCGCTCGGCGACTTCCTCGACCACCCGACCGTCGCCGGGCAGGCGGAGCTGCTCGAACGGGGCCTGCGGGCCGCCGACGGCGTGGGCGGTGCGGGAGCTCCCGCCGCAACGGGCCCCGCCGCCGCTTCGGACGAGGCACCGGGAGCGGGCCGGTGACCGCCGTCGACCAGGCCGACCTGCTGCGCCGCGCCCGTGGCCGGCGCAGCGCCGCCGCCCCGCCGCGCCGCCCGACCGTGTCCGACGGCCCGGCCCCGCTCTCGCACGCCCAGCAGCGGATGTGGCTGATGGACCACCTCGGCCAGGGCGGCGCCCTGTACAACGTCCCGATCGCCGCCCGGCTGCGCGGTCCGCTCGACCGGGCGGCCCTCGCCGCCGCGCTCACCGGGCTGACCGAACGGCACGCCGTCCTGCGCACCCGCTACCCGAGCCGTGCCGGACAGCCGTACCAGCAGACCGACCCGGTCGCCCCGGTGCCGCTGCCGGTCGTGGACGCCACGACGGACGAGGCGGCCGCGGTGCAGCTCGCCGCCGAGGCCGCCCGCCCGTTCGACCTCGCCACCGGACCGGTGCTGCGCGCCCTCCTGCTGCGGTACGGGCCGCAGGACCACACCCTGGTCCTGACGATCCATCACATCGCCGTCGACGGGGGCTCGCTGCCGGTCCTGGCCGCCGACCTGGCCGCGCTGTACGAGGCCGCTCGCGACGGGACGCCGCCCCGACTCCCGGCGCCGGGACCGTCGTACGCCGAGTACGCCCGCCAGGAGCGCGCCCGGGACGCCGAACTCACGGTCGCCGCCGACGCGCTCGCCGCCCGGCTGACCGGCGCCCGCCCGCCGGCGCTGCTGCGGCCCGTCCCGCCCGGCGCCCGCGAACGCCGGGCCGCGCTGCACGCCGCTCCGCTGGACCCCGCCGTCCTGGACCGCCTGCGCGGCCTCGGCGCCCGGCACGGCGCCACCCTGTTCACCGTCGTCCTGACCGCCGCGTTCGCCACCCTGCGGACCGCCTCCGGGCAGGACGACCTCGTCCTCGGCTGCGCCAGCGGCCACCGCGCCCGGCCCGACCTGCGGCACACCGTCGGCCTCGCGGTCAACACCCTCGCCGTCCGGGTCGCCCCGGCCGGAGACCCGTCGTTCGCGGAACTGCTGACCGCCGTACGGGGCGAACTGCTCGACGCCCAGCGGCACCACGACGTGCCGTTCGACCTCGTGGTCGAGCGGCTCGGCGCGGCCGCCCGCGGCACCGACGGCACCCCGCTGCTGTCGGTGACCTGCGACCTGATCCAGCCCGCCGCACCGCTGACGCTGCCGGGCCTGACCTCCGAGAACGTCGAACTCGACCTGGGGCTGGCCAAGTTCGGCCTGGCCCTGATCGTCGAGGAGGGCCCGGCGCCGCGCTGCCTGGTGCAGCACGACCGGGACGCGCTGGACGAGGCCACCGCCGTCGACCTGCTCGACGCCTTCGCCGCCGTGCTCACGGCGGTGGCGGGGGAGGCGGACCCGCGCCTGTCCGAACTGCCGGGACGCCTCCTGGCCGCCGCCGAACACCCGGTCGTGGAAGGCCTGCTGGCCGACCCCGGCGTGGTCGAGGCGGCCGTGATCGAACGCGCCGACGGCCCGCCGCTCGCCTACGCGGTGGTCCGTGGACCGGTCGCCCCGACCGGCACCGAGCTGCGCGCCGCCCTGCGCGGACGCCTCCCGGCCGCCGAACTCCCGCACGCCGTCACCCTGGTGGACCGACTGCCGCGCCACCCCGACGGCGCCCCCGACCCCGCCCGGCTGCCGGGCGCCGCCACACCTCCCGGTGACGGACTGCCTCCGGACGGCCCGGTGGACACCGTCCGGGAGGCGTTCGGCGAACTGCTGGGCGCCACCCCGCCCGCCGACGGCGACTTCTTCGCCCTCGGTGGCCACTCCCTGGTCGCGGTCCAGCTCGCCGAACGCCTGCGCATCCGCACCGGGCTGCCGCTCACCGGCCTCGACGTCCTGGAGCAGCGCACCCCGCGCGCCCTCGCCGCGGTGCTCGCCACCCGGGAGGACGAGCGCCGCGCGGCCCTCGCCCGGACCTCCGGCGCCCGCCCGCGCACCCGCTCCCGCACCGGCACCGTGCTGCTCACCGGCGCGACCGGCGGGGTCGGCGCGGCGGTCCTCCAGGAGCTGATGGCGCAGGGCAGGCCGGTCCGCGTGCTGGTCCGGCCCGAGTCCGCGCACCTGCCCGCCCTGAACGGCGCCGAGGTGGCGGAGGGCGACCTCGCCGACCCGGACAGCCTGCGGCGCGCCGTCGAGGGGGCGGACGCCGTGATCCACTCCGCCTGCACCTTCACCGACCACGCCACCGACCTCGCCGCGATGCGCGCCCTGGTCGACGGCTGGCGGGGCGGCGGTCCGTTCGTCTTCGTCAGCAGCATCGACGCGTACGGCCGCCCGACGGGCACCCAAGTCCCCGAGGGCAGCCCCAGCGGCGCGGCGGTCACCCCGTACGGGCAGGCCAAGCTGGACTGCGAACGGATCCTGTTCGAAGCCGCCGCCGCCCGGAGCGGCCAGGCCACCGCCGTGCGCGCCCCGATCGTCTGGGGCCCGCACCACCGCCTGCGCGACCAGCTCCGCTGGGGCTCCACCGGAGCCCTCTACCAGGCCGCCCTGGCCGGCCGCCCGATCGCCCTCCCGGTGGCCGACCACTGGTACGGCGCCTCCTGGGTGCACGCCGCCGCCCTGGCCCGCGCCCTCGCCGCCTGCACCACGCCGGGCCACCCGGCGGCCGGCCGGGTCGTCAACGCGGTGAGCGGACACGTCTCCTGGGCGGAGTTCACCGCCGAACTGGTCCGCCTCCTCGGCACCGACAGCCCGATCACCACCGCCCCCGACACCGACGAGGAACTCCGCCGCCCCTGGCACTACCTGACCGGGACCCTGACCGCCCCCCTCACCCCCGAACCGGGCGAGGACTGGCGCACCGTCCTGGCGACAATGGTCGGCTGAGCCGGCCCACCGCATGTCAAGGAGCCCCGCCAGAAATCCTTCTGGCGGGGCTCCTTGGATCTGTTCTACGGCCGACGACCCCCGGTTCCTGGGCAACGCCGACCGGGTCGCCCACCGCGACGAAGTCGACGCCGTCGTGCGGGAGACCACCCCGGGCCTGAGCACTGCGGACCTCGTCGACCGGTCGGACGAGGCCCCGGCAGGCGTGTCCGTCCCGCGAACAGAGCCGTCCGCCACGTGTCTGTCACGGCCGCGGGCGAGTGCCTACCGTCGATCCCGAACCGGGCGGGAGCCTCCCGCCCGGGCGAAGGAGTGAGAGCGTGACGGTGACCGACCTCGCGGCCCTGGCCGAGCGGTACGCGGAGAACGGCTTACGTACTGGTCAAGGGGCTGCTCGACCGAGCGGAGGCGGCGGAGCTGCGCCGCGGCGCCCACCGGCTGCTGGCCGCACTGGACACCGGCGAGGACCCGACCTGGGGTGCGGCGGCCGACCTCGCGGGCGGCCGGCCGACCCGCATCCAGCACCTGCACGACGCGCAGTTCCACTCCGCGGCCTTCTCCCGACTGCTGGTGGACGAACGCTTCACCTCCGTCGCGGCGGCCGTGCTGGGCGGTCCGAACGTGCAACTGCACCACACCAAGCTGTTCGTGAAGCCCCCGGAGAACGGCTCGCCCTTCCCGCCGCACCAGGACCACCCGTTCTTCCCGCACACCCACCACCGGGTGGCCGCCGCGATCTTCCACCTGGACGACGCCCCGGAGGAGAGGGGCTGCGTGCGCATCGTCCCGGGCAGCCACCGGCTCGGCCCGCTGGAGCACGTGGAGGAGGGCGGTCACCACCTCCCGCAGGTGCCGTTGGCCTCGGCGCTGCCCCTGCCCGCCGAGGCCGGGGACGTGCTCTTCTTCTCCTACCTGACGATCCACGCCTCCGGGGTCAACACCAGCGAGGAGGCGCGGACCACCTGGCTGGTGCAGTTCCGCGACCCGGCGGATCCGCCGGCGGTCCGCACGCATGACCAGTCGCTGGGCCAGGGCATGATGCTGGCCGGGGTCGACCCCACGGGCAGGAGGAACGCTTGACGCTGGAACAACTGGCGCACGCCGGGGCGTTCGGCGAACTCACCGGCGTCCTGCGGAGCTGCCCGGTCGACGACTTCCGAGCGGACTTCGTCCACCTGGGGTTCTACCCGACCTCGCCGTGGCGCAACTACTGGCACCGGCACTCCTTCTACGAGGTCTGCCTCGCCTACGGCGGCGCCGGCCGGTTCAGCACCGGCCAGGAGCACCACGAGATCGGAGCGGGGGACGTCTTCGTCGCCCGCCCCGGCGTGGTGCACGAGATCGAGTCGAGCCGCGCCGAGCCGCTCGGCATCGTCTACTGGGGGTTCACCCTGCGGGAGGGGCGGCCCGGGCCGCTGCCGGGCGAGCGCGGCTGGTGGTCCGGACTCACCGACCTGGCCGGGCCGGCGGTGTCGCGGAGCATCGGGTCGCTGGCCTCCCTGGTGGCCGCCCTCGCCGAACAGGCGGTCCCGCTGCGCTCCGGCTACCAGGCGGGGCTGACCGGTCTCGGCACCGCCCTGGTGGTGGAGACGGCCCGGGCCTTCGCCCCCGAGGAGGACCTGCGGGTGGTGGCGAGCCCCGGTACCCGCCTCTCGCCACCGGTGGTGCTGATGCGGCGCTACCTGGCCGACAACCTGGCCCGACCCGTCACCGTCCGCGACGTGGCGGCCGCCGCGCACCTCTCCGCACGCCATGCGGAACGCCTCTTCCTGGCCGAGACCGGTTCCTCCCTGATGGCCTCGCTGCGCCGGATGCGGCTCGACCTGGCGGCGATGCTGCTCCTGGACTCCGCCACCGGCATCGCCGACATCGCCCGGTCCTGCGGCTACCTCGACACCCGCGCCTTCACCACCGCCTTCCGCCGCCACCACGGCCACCCACCCGCCGCCCACCGCACGCTCCGGGGCACCCTGCACCTCTGAACCGCCCGCAGCCCGGTCAGGAGGCCGGTGGTCGTGACGTCCCATCAGGTGAATTTCGCCGCGGCCGACCCCCGCCGACTCTTCGCACGGGAACGAATCGACGCAATCGAGGCCGGTACCGCCCGCCTCACGCTGTCGAGGGAGCACCCCCGTGTCGCGTTTCCCGCACGCCAAGAGGTCCGCCGCCGTGCTGTGCGGCTCGCTGACGCCGGCCGGCGGGTGCTTCGTCGGGATCCCCAGCGGGGTGGGGGACAGGCTCGGGGTGGAGTTCCCGGCCACCCGGGACTGACGCCCGTCGGCGCCGGCGCCCTGCGTCCGCCCGGGTGGGGCCGTCCACGGTCCCGCCTGCGAGGACCGGGGGTCTCGCCCGCCACCTCCGCCCCCCCCCGCACGACACCCGCTCCGGCGTCCGGCCCTGAGCCGGGCGGCCTCCTCGGCAGCCTCGGGGACCACCGATCCAGGATCAGAAGAGAGAGCAGCACCTTGCCCAGCCCCTTCCGTCCGAGTTCGTTCCTCCCCCCGCTGGCCCTGGGCGCGGCTCTGCTGCTCGTCGCACCGGCCCATGCGACCGCCATGCCGGGCCTCGCGGTCGGCTCCCTGCCTCTCGGCCCCGCGCCTGTGGGTTCCGCGTCTCTCGGTACCCCGGCGGTCGGCGGTCACCCTGTCGCTACCCCCGCCGTCGGAGCTGCGCCGCTCGGTTCCACGCCGCCGGGTGCCACGGCTGCCGGCCCCCCGCCCCCGGCTCCCGTGCCGCTCGGTGTCGTGCCCGCGAGCGCCGTCTCCCGCGGCTCCACGGGCCCGGTGCGGCCGCCGATCCACCACCGCCCCGGGTTCCCGGCCCACTTCACCGCCCCCTACCTGGAGACCTGGAACTCGCCCGACACGCTCGCCGAGGTCCGCAGGAACACCGGCCTGAGCTACTTCACCCTCGCCTTCGTCGTCAGCGACGGCGGGTGCAACGGCGCCTTCGACGGCACCATCCCCGTCGACGACCCGGAGTGGCTGTCGGCCCTACGGGGTCTGCGGACGGCGGGCGGCGACGCGATCGTCTCCTTCGGCGGGGCCGGTGGGCGTGAACTCGCCCAGGCCTGCGACACGGTGAGCGCCCTGAAGGCCGCCTACCGGCGCGTCGTGAACACCCTGGGCGTCACCAGGATCGACCTCGACATCGAGGGTGCGGCGCTGGACGACCAGCAGTCCGACGACCGCCGCAACCAGGCGCTCGCCGAACTGCAGCAGGAGTACCGCCTGCTCGGCCGCCCGCTCGACGTGGACTACACCCTGCCGGTCAACCCCTGGGGCCTGTCCGACAACGGGGTGTGGCTGCTGACCAACGCGCGGCACCACGGACTGGACGTGGACGTGGTCAACGTCATGACGATGGACTACGGGCCCGACCTCGACATGGGCGCCGCCGCGATCGGGGCCGCGACCGGACTGCACGAGCAACTCGGGCGGCTCTGGCCGGAGAAGAGCCCCGAGCAGCTGTGGGCGATGCAGGGCAACACCCCGATGATCGGGGTCAACGACGCCGTCAACGAGGTCTTCTCCACCGAGGACGCCGCCCGCTTGGCGAGGTTCGCGGCCGAGAAGGGCATCCGGCTGCTCGCCTTCTGGTCGGTCGGGCGGGACCGGCCCTGCGCGGTGGCGGGCACCCTTGCGGAGCGGTGCAGCGGCACCGCCCAGGATCCCGCCCACTTCTCCCGCATCCTCGACCCGTTCCCGCGCACGCACTCCCGGCCGTGGACCGCCCGCACCCCGGACGCCTTCCGGAGGACCCCCCGGTGACGGTGGCGGTGGCGGCGGGCCGTTACTCCCGGCCCGCCGCGGCGATCACCGGGCGGAGCAGGTCGAGCACCCGGGTCCAGTCGTACGCGGCGCCGGCCCCCTCGGCCTTGGGCTGGTGGGGGGCGGCGTCACCGATCAGGACGCCCATCGACCGGAGCCGGGCCAGGCTCTCCGCGTAGGCGGGGTGGGCGGCCTGGGCGGCGTTGAGGTAGGGCTGGACGGCCACCGGGATGCCCAGGCCGTACGCCTCGCAGAGGATGCCGAGGGCGAGGGTGTCGGAGATGCCGGCGGCCCACTTGTTGATGGTGTTGAACGTGGCGGGCGCCACCGCGATGGCGTCCGCCGGGGGCAGCGGCCGGGGGTCGCCCGGCATGCGCCAGGCGGAGCGGATCGGGTAGCCGGTCCGGGCTTCGACGGCCTTCCGGTCGATGAACCCGAGTCCGTTCGGGGTGGCGATCACGCCGACTCCCCAGCCCTCGGCGCGGGCGGCGGTGATCAGCTCGTCCACTCCGCCGGCGATGCCCGACGCGCAGACGACGATGTAGAGGAACGGCTCGCGATGCGCGGTCACACCTGAACTCCCGACTCTCCCGGCCACCATGGTGAAGCCCCAGGGCGGCGCCCCTGCGGCCAGTCTGCCCTGCCGGTGGGGCCAGTACAGTTGGGTGAGGCATACCTTACGAACATCCGACCGGATCGTCTACGACCATGTAGTCGGCCGTGGTGAGGGCGCGGGCGTCGCCGGGTTCGCTGTACGTCTGCCCGGCGGCGCGGCCGTGGACGGGAGACATGGTGGACGACAGCCGGGACACGAGGCGGCCGCACGGCGAGCTGGTCGCGGACGTACTGGCCGTGCTGTGGGCGGCCGAGCGGCCGCTGACGGCGCAGGAGGTCAACGAGGCGCTCGACCGGGGGCTGGCCCGGACGACGGTGGCGACGGTGCTGGGCCGGCTGCACGAGAACGGGACGCTGGAGCGCAGCCGCCCGGGGCGGGGCTTCGCGTACGCGCCGGTCGCCGACGCCGCCGGTCTGGTGGCCGGGCGGATGCGCCGTGAACTGGAGAGCGACCCGCACCGTGAGCTGGTGCTGAAGCGGTTCGTGTCATCGCTGTCCGAGGGGGACGAGGAGGTGCTGCGGCGCCTCCTGCTGGAGGCCCCGGACGGAGAGGGCCGCGGATGACCCTGGCCCTCGCCCTGGTCGCGCTGACGCTGCTGGCTCCGTGGGGCGCGGCGCCCGCCGCCCGCCGGCTGGCCGCGCTCCTGCCGCCGCGCGAGGCGTGCGTGGCGCTGACGGGTGCGGCCGTGCTGCTGGCGGGCGGCACCGCGGCGGCGCTGGTCGCGCTGTTCCACGTGCCGTTCCTCGCCTCGATGGAGCGGGTGCCGCCGGCGCGCGTGCTGGAGCGGTGGCCGGCCGTCGTGCCGGTCTCCGGCGCGGCCGGGGTGGTGCTGGCGGTCCAGGCCGTGCTGCTGGCGCGCCGCTGGCTGGCCCATCGCGCGCTGCTCGCGAAGGCCTGGGAGTCCACCGGTGACGGGGTGGCCGACGGCGACGTGCTGGTGGTGCCGGGCGGCGACGCGGAGGCCTTCGCCCTGCCCGGCTTCCGCGGGCGCCCCGGGCGGGTCGTGGTGACCTCGGGCATGGTGCGCGAACTCGGTCCGGCGGAGCGCGAGGTGCTGCTCGCGCACGAACGGGCCCACCTGGCGGGGCGCCACCACGTGCTCTCCGTCGTCACGGACCTCGCGGCGGCGGTGCACCCGGCGCTGCGGGGCCTGCGGGAGGCGCTGGGCTCCCACCTGGAACGGTGGGCCGACGAGGCCGCGGCCGGGTCGGTGGGGGACCGCCGGCTGGCGGCGGCGGCGATCGCGCGGGCGGCGCTGGCCGGGTCCGCCGCCACCCGGGCAGGCGGGAGCCGGAACCCGCTGCTGTCGGTGGGCGCCGGTCCGGTGCCGCGGCGGGTCGAGGCGCTGCTGGGGTCGGTGCCGGTCCTACCGCGCGGTCGCGCGAGGCGGGTGGGCGTGGCCTGGCTGGTGGCGGTGGTGGCGGTGTCGGTGCTGATCCCGGGGCTGGCGTACGGGCTGCACGAGTACGTGGAGTACGCCGCGCGGGCCATGCCGGGCCGGTGACGGGTGCCGTTGTCGGCGCCGGCCGCCGGCGGCGGGGGAGCGGATGTCGCGGACGACATCGATGTAGACCGATCGGCGCGGCGCGGCTATCGTTGGCCTCGGTGCGCCGTGCGGCGCGATGCGGCGCCGTGCCCGGCGCGGCGCGCGAGCGGGTTTCGCGGCCCTCCGGTGATCGGCGTTCGGCAGCGTGGCATGGCGTCGGTGGTCCCGTGACCCCCGCCGGAGGTGGTGCAGCCCTCCACCAGCGATTGGATGCGACGTGTACGACAGGGGGAAGGGATCGTCGAGTCCCTTCGAGCAGACCGTCCACCTCCTGTCGGCGGCCGGCCGGGCGGCGGACGCCCTGCTGGCGGCGCGCCTGGAGTTCCGGGGGATGAGCCCGGCGCACCTGTCCGTCCTCTCCACGCTGGCCCGGCTGGGCCCGCACGCCCGGCCCGATCTGGTCGCCGGGATCGACGGGGGTGCGGTCGACACCGCGCAGACCCTCGACGATCTCGTCGCGGCGGGCCTGGTGCAGTCCCTGTTCGTCCAGGTCGGCGGTCGGCACGAGGTGCTGACGCTCACCTCCTCGGGGCAGCTCGCGCTGGAGATCCTGCACAGCGACGCGTCGGCCGTGCAGGACGACCTGCTGGTGTCCCTGACGCGCGGTGAGCGCACCCAGCTGAACTCCCTGCTGCGGCGGGTGTGCGCCGCCGCCGCCCGTAGCGGCTCGGCGGGCTCGGCGCCGCGCCGGGCCGCCGACTGGGTGCTGACCCGCGAACGCCGTACGGAGTGGGCCGTCGAGCGCGAGGGCGCCGGCGGGGCGGCCGGGGTGGCCGGCGAGCGGTCCGAGGACGTGGCCGACCGGGACGACGGCGGGGCCCCGGCCGGTTCGTAGCCGTCCGGTGATGCCGGCGGGTCGGCGTCCTCCCCGGTCCGTCGCGGCGGCCGGCGCTTCCCGTGGTACCGCTGCCGGTAACCGCCTCACCAGGTGAAACGGGCGCCGCGCGCTACTGATCGGTCAGCCCGGCCGCCTCGGCGACGGGGCCGGCCTGCTCTGGGCCCCGATGTGGCGCCGCTTCAGCCCGGTCGCGATGCCCGGGCCCCCGGGCCGGTCGGCCCGGGGGCGGGTGTGGGTCAGCTCCCGGAGCGGCGGAGGAGGTAGGTGTCCATGATCCAGCCCTTGCGTTCGCGCGCCTCGTCGCGGAGCGCGCGGATCCGGGGGGCGGTTTCGGCGAGGGGGCCGGCGGCGAGGATCTCGTCCGGGGTGCCCAGGTAGGCACCGTAGAAGATCTCCAGCCCCTCGGGGTCGATCCCGGTGAACGCGGCCCGCCCGTCCAGCATCACCACCACGTCGTCCACCTGCTCGGGGAAGCCCTCGGCGAGGCGGCGGCCGGTGGTGATCTGCAGTGGGCGGCCGACCCGGGTCAGGGTGGTGCGGTGCCGGGCGGCGAGCGCCGAGACGCTGCTGATGCCCGGGACCACCTCGTACCCGAAGGTGGCGCTGCCGCGGGCCAGGACCTCGTCGATCACGGCGATGACGCTGTCGTAGAGGCTCGGGTCGCCCCAGACCAGGAACGCGCCGGTCTCCTCCGGGCCGAGGTGTTCGGCGACCAGCCGCTCGACCAGGTCGGCCCGGCGGGTGCGCCAGTCGTCCACGGCCGCGGTGTACGCCGGCGTGGCGCGGTCCCGCTCGGCGTCCGCGACCTCGATGACGCGGTGGCCCGGGCGGCCGTGCTCGGTCAGCAGCTGCCGGCGCAGCCGGATGAGGTCCTGCCGTTCCTCGTTCTTGTCGAGGATGAAGAATACGTCGGTGCGGGCGAGGGCCTTGACCGCCTGCAGGGTGAGGTGGTCGGGATCGCCCGCCCCGATGCCGATGAGGAAGATGTGCCGCATGACAGTGATTGTGCCGCGCGGCTGCCCGTCCGCCGGGCGCGGCCGGTCCCGGGCGAACCGCCGGGTGGGCCGCGGGCGACCGGTCCGGTGGCGCTGTGACGTCATGCACGCGCCCTCGACCCGGCCTTTCGGCCGTCGCCACGACGGGCCGGCATGTGCTGATTCCGCCGTCGGGGGAAGCCGGCACGGTGTGCGCGGCGGCGAGCACCTCGGCCAGGGGGACCAGCACGTCCTTGTTGACGCGCTCGTCTGTTGACGCGCTCGTCCTCGACCACCGCCTCGACCACCACCTGCACTGCCCGGGCGGCCGGGGGCCACCGGGGCCGCCCCGGCCATCCGCGATCCGGACAATCACTGACGCGCCGCCGGCGATGGGCCTAGGGTGGGCGGTGCAGTCGGTTCGCCGTGTCCTCCAGCCACGGCGTCGCAAGAGGGAACCCGGTGGGAATCCGGGACTGCCCCGCAGCGGTGAGTGGGAACGACCGCCGTCACACGCACTGGGCCCAGCCGGGCCCGGGAAGCGACGGCCAGTAGGTGTCCGGCCTGGAAGCCAGGCGGACGTGCCCGCGAGTCCGAAGACCTGCCACTGCCCGCGTGCACCCCGCACGCGGTGATCTCGGTGACCTCGAGGGCGGGTCGGCGGAGCGGGCGGGCCCACCCCGGTGCCGTGCCCCCACTGCCGTACCTCCACGCCGTCGTGCTCTCCCGGGATCGCAGCGCGACTCGCGAAGGAGAGTTCCGTGTCACCGAGTTCCACCACCCCGCAGGCCACCGTGTACGGCTACCCGAGGCAGGGTGCCGACCGGGAGCTGAAGAAGGCCGTCGAGGGGTACTGGGCGGGCCGCGTCGACGCCGCCGCCCTGCACGCCACCGCCGCCGTCCTGCGCCGCGCCAACTGGCGGCAGCTGGCGGACGCGGGCATCACCGAAGTCCCCACCGGCGACTTCTCGCTCTACGACCACGTCCTGGACACCACGGTCGCGGTCGGCGCGATCCCGGTCCGCCACCGCGCCGCCGTCGACACCGACCCGCTGGACGGCTACTTCGCCATGGCGCGCGGCACCCAGGACGTCGCACCGCTGGAGATGACCAAGTGGTTCGACACCAACTACCACTACCTCGTACCGGAGTTGGGCCCGGACACGGTCTTCGCCGCGAACTCCGCCAAGCCGGTATCCGAGCTCCGTGAGGCGCTCGGCCTCGGCCACCGCCCCCGGCCCGTGCTGGTCGGACCGCTGACCTACCTGCTGCTCGCCAAGCCCGCCCCCGGCGTGGCCGCCGACTTCCGGCCGGTCACCCTGCTGGACCGGCTGCTGCCCGTCTACGCCGAACTCCTCGCCGACCTGCGGGCGGCCGGCGCCGACTGGGTCCAGCTGGACGAGCCCGCGCTCGTCCAGGACCGCACCCCGGCCGAACTGAACGCCGCCGCCCGCGTCTACCGCGAACTCGGTGCGCCCACCGACCGCCCGCAACTGCTGGTCACCAGCTACTTCGACCGGCTCGGCGAGGCCCTTCCCGTCCTGGCCAAGGCCCCGATCGAGGGCATCGGCCTGGACTTCACCGGCCCCGGCGCCGCCAACCTCGACGACCTCGCCGCCGCCGGCGGAGTGCCCGGCAAGCGCCTGGTCGCGGGCGTGGTGGACGGCCGCAACATCTGGATCAACAACCTGGAGAAGTCCCTCGCCACCCTCGGCACGCTGCTCGGCCTGGCGGACCGGGTCGACGTCGCACCGTCCTGCTCGCTGCTGCACGTCCCGCTCGACGCCGACCTGGAGCGCGACCTCGACCCGCAGGTCGCCCGCTGGCTCGCCTTCGCCCGTCAGAAGACCACCGAGGTCGCCACCCTGGCCCGCGGCCTGGCCCACGGTACCGACACCATCGCGGCCCAACTGGCCGCCAACCGGGCCGACCTGGCCTCCCGCGCCGGCTCCGCGCTGACCCGCGACCCGGCCGTCCGGGCCCGGGTCGCCGCCACCGCCCCCGAGGACGCCCGCCGCGCCCCGGCCTACCCCGAGCGCGCCGAGGCGCAGCGGGCCCGGCTCGGTCTGCCGCTGCTGCCGACCACCACCATCGGCTCCTTCCCGCAGACCACCGAACTGCGCACCGCCCGCGCCGACCTGCGCGCCGGCCGCATCGACGACGGAACCTACCGGGACCGGATGCGGGCCGAGGTCCGCGAGGTGATCGCCTACCAGGAGAAGGCCGGCCTCGACGTGCTCGTCCACGGCGAGCCCGAACGCAACGACATGGTGCAGTACTTCGCCGAGCAGCTGACCGGCTACCTGGCCACCCGGCACGGCTGGGTGCAGTCCTACGGCACCCGCTACGTCCGGCCGCCGGTGCTGGCCGGGGACATCTCCCGCCCGCACCCGATGACCGTCGACTGGTACCGCTACGCGGCCGAACTGACGGACCGTCCGGTCAAGGGCATGCTCACCGGACCGGTGACCATGCTCGCCTGGTCCTTCGTCCGGGACGACCAGCCGACCGGCGACACCGCCCGGCAGGTCGCGCTCGCCCTGCGCGACGAGGTCACCGACCTGGAGGCCGCCGGCGCCGCCGTCATCCAGGTCGACGAGCCGGCGCTGCGCGAGACCCTGCCGCTGCGGTCCGCCGACCGGGCGGCCTACCTGGAGTGGGCCACCGAGTCCTTCCGGCTCTCCACCTCCGGGGTCCGCGCCGACACCCAGATCCACACCCACATGTGCTACGCCGAGTTCGGCGCGATCATGACCGCCATCGACCAGCTCGACGCCGACGTGATCTCCCTGGAGGCGGCCCGCTCGCACATGGAGGTCGCCCACGAGCTGGCCGGGGCAGGCTACCCGCGCGAGGTCGGCCCCGGCGTCTACGACATCCACTCGCCCCGGGTGCCGAGCACCGAGGAGGCGGCCTCGCTGCTCCGCGCCGGGCTGGCCGCGATCCCGGCCGAGCGGCTCTGGGTCAACCCCGACTGCGGCCTGAAGACCCGCGGTTGGACGGAGACCCGGGCCTCGCTGGAGCACCTGGTCGAGGCGGCCAGGCTGGTCCGCGCCGAACTGGGCGGCTGACACCGCGCCGGGGTGGGCGGCGGGTCGGCCCCCGG